>JBFLYJ010000019.1:0-16971 GCA_040756635.1 Nitrospirota bacterium | reverse complement strand
AGCGTGATATAAATCTATGCCAGCTGCCAGAAATATGTAATGATCCCCAGGAGAATAAAATTACTGTCTATGACCGCTTCGAATAACGTGCTCACCTGGACCCTGTGTTTCTGGAAGATGTAAAAGCAGGCCACCATGAACACCGGGGAAAATATAAGATAGTACCCGAGTGACGGTACAAGTCCGAAGTACGCGGACAGTGACATGAATACGCTTATGATGACCGTAAGCATTACCAGCATTATCTGTGTCTGTTTCGGACCTATAAGGATAGGGATTGTTTCCCTGCCTATGACCCTGTCACCCTCGATACTTAAAATATCAAAGACCACGGACCTTATAAACATCGAAATAAGAACGAACGCAAGGATCGCGATGGACTGGTACGAAAAATAAAGGCCCTTGTTCACTATAGGGATCAGGACTATAACCCATGCCCATGCCATCGATACCAGAAAGTCTTTGGAACCAGGGAGGTCTTTAAGCCTCTTGTATCTGATAAAAGGCTGGAGTTTATCAGGGACAATACGTATCGTATAAATTATCCCCATAAGGTACGAAAAGAGGAGCAGAATAAAATCCACAAGTCCCAGCAGATATGACAACGATAATGCGGCAAGGGACGCCGCGGCAGCTCCGGCAATCAGAACTCTTCTGTAATCCCTGAAAAATCTTGTCCGCGCGGGATCGGAAAATTCATCCTTCAGCCGCTCGTTATACCTGTTGAACGTGTGCACAGCGATGACATAAAAAAACGCGATAAACAGCAGCGTGGCCGAAGGCTTCAGTCCCTGGAACACCAGGCTGGAATAACACATGCTCACCGCCCCAAGGCTCAGATACAAGGTGCTTTCCACCAGGAATTCACCTATGCTTTCCCAAAAGTGGTATATCCTGCCCTTTCTCTTTTTCAGGAGGAATTTTATCTTGTCGATGACTTTATTAATGACCCAGTTCGGTGTGGAGGCCCCTGCCATGACGCCGATATTTTCATATTTCTCCAGACCGAGACTGTCGAGTTCATCCTCGGTTTCGATATGAAAAGAAGGCACGCCGGTAGAACACGATATCTCATACAGTCTCCTGGTATTCGCGCTCTCTCTGCCCCCGACGATTACCATGGCATCAACCTCGCCGGCAAGTTCAAAGACCTCCTGCTGCCTCATGCCGGTGGAATCACAAATGGTGTCGAATACCTTCAGGTCTTCGACTTTCTTTTTTAATGCATCGACTATCTGACGGAACAGGATCCGGTCCTGTGTCGTCTGCGCTATAACGCAGGCCCTGCCCAACTCAGGGAGCGCGTCAACATCAACGAGATTTTCAACGACAATGCCGTTGCCTTCCGCATATCCGAGAAGTCCGTTTACTTCCGCGTGCCCCCTGTCCCCGATTATGACCGCCTTATAACCTTCCCTGATCTCCCTTTTCAATATGGCATGCGCCTTGGCCACGTGGGGGCAGGTCGCGTCGCATATGACATTGCCTGCCTCCTTTATCCTCCTGCGCTCTTCAGGCGCTACCCCGTGCGCCCTCAGGATCACCGTCGAGTTTGAAACCAGCTCATTCCCGAGGACTTCAACCCCTTTTTGCCTGAGCATTTCGACAGCCTGCGGATTATGGACCAGCGGGCCGTAAGTATATAATTTGCCCTCCTGCCGGTTGGCCGCGTCCAGAACGATATTCATGGCACGCCTGACCCCCATACAGAAACCGGCCGTCTTTGCAAGCTTGACCTTCAATTACCGTCCACCCCTGTCCTCTCTGATGATCGCCACCCCCGAACTCGTCCCAATCCTTGAAGCTCCCGCTTCAATAAAAGCCTTTGCCTGCGAGAGCGTACTTATCCCGCTGGCCGCCTTGATCCCTAACCTGCCTTTTGTCACGGCCTTTATCAGCTGAACGTCCTCGATGACCGCGCCTGAAGGGCCAAAGCCGGTGGAGGTTTTAATATATTCGGCTCCTGCCTCGACCACAGTCGCACATGCCCTCTTCTTTTCATCGTTAGTCAGATAACACATCTCCACTATTATTTTGTGCAGTGCCCCGGGAGTTGCAGTGACTATGTCAGATACTTCCTTTCCCACTGCCCCCCAATCACCCGATTTTATCATCCCGGCATTCACAACGATATCAAGTTCATCCGCCCCTCTGAGGACAGACTGCACTGCCTCATAAACTTTCACCTCCGTAAGTGTCATGCCGTGAGGGAACCCTATTACCGCAGCTATTTTTACGTGTGTTTTAAAAAGGGCCTCTTTTGTGATGGGCACATAATGAGGATGCACACACACGGCAAAGAAGCCGTACTTGTTTGCCTCGTCACAAAGCTTCAGTATGTCTGATACGGCTGCATCGGGCCGGAGAAGACTGTGGTCTATTAATTTAGCTATGCTGATCATTTACCCTTCCCTTCTTGTGTAGTCGGCAACTTTTCTCTTGTACGCCTTATGAAGCAAAACGGTGATCCTGCCGGGGACATGGAACCGGCCGCCTTCTACAATCCGGGACACAGGCATGACCTCCATGGTGGTGTTTGAGATAAATACCTCCTGCGCCGCAGAGATCTCCTGCGGTTTAAATTTTCCTTCACGGGTCTTTATCCCCAGTTCAGCCGCGGCATTGAGAATTGTCCGCCTTGTAATGCCGTCCAGAATCCCTACATTAAGTGACGGGGTATAAAGGACATCGTCTTTAATAAAAAAAACGTTCGAAATCGTCCCCTCCGCCAGATAGCCCCTGTAATTAAGCATGAGCGCCTCGTAAGCGCCTTTTTTCTTGGCATCGATTTTTGCGAGGACGTTGTTGAGAAAGTTAAGCGATTTTATCCGGGGATCCAGGGCCCTGCTGTAGTTCCGTCTTATGTCCGCGATGCATACTTTGATGCCCTTACGATAAAACTCTCCCGGATATTTCCTGAACTGACTGGCGAATATGACAAAGGTCGGCGCGGGGCATAACGCAGGGTCCAGTCCTACGGGCCCGGGTCCCCTTGATATTGTTATCCTGATAACCGCCTCGCTGAGCCTGTTGGCTTCCATGGTCCTGTAAACGGCCTTTTTAATTTCATCCGGGGACCTGGGAATATGAAGGCCGATTAAAGACGCGGACTGAAAAAGCCTCTCTATATGATCGTCAAACATGAAAACCACACCACCGTACGACCTCAGTGTCTCATAAATCCCGTCGCCATAGAGAAACCCGTGGTCAAAAACGGACACCTTCGCCCTGCTGCGCGGAACGAGCTTATTATTCAGATAAATCATGGCATCAGTTTATCACGCCAATACTGTTATTTCCACATATCACGGACCGTTTATTGCAAGTTTTTAATATGTGCTCGCGGGTATGGCCTTATTGACCTGTTTGACATATAATTTCATACTTGTCCGGTGAATATTTGAAGTGGACATGCGTGCTTTAAAATATTTATGGCAGTACCTTAGTGAATGCATAATTATCCAAAGCAGGCATGATCCAGTATTTGAGCGGATTTTTTTGCCGGGAGTTCAGACAGGAGGTCTGAACAGGCAAAAGCCTCGGAGTACCGCAGGATGCGGGACGAGAATGAGCCGAAAATACTGTATCATGCCTGCCGTCAGCTTGCTGAATAAAGGTAATAAGCCATCAAAGCAAATTCTGAAATCATATTGCGTCATAAATATTATCAAGCATGTATGGCCGGACTTACACTGATTAAATTTAACCGGACACTTCTGATATAATCTCTACAATAAGCTGGACTCTGACCGTAATAAGGCTGACGTAAATTCCTGCTTTGATAAAAAGAACACTTAAAGAGCTGATCAAATGATGAAAAGAACTTTGACCACATTCCTTCTGATCGCGGCGGACCTTTTATCGATCTTACTCGTGCTCGAAGGCGCAATATTTACGAGGAAAAATGTCATGCCGCATTTCGGCACATTCCCGGAATTCCCTCCGATTGACTCTACATTCCTCTGGTGGATCTTCCCTGTATGGCTTTTTTTCATGGCATACGAGGGACTGTACTCAAAGAAGTTTTCGTACTGGGATGAAGTAAAGATGCTGTGGAAGGTCGTATTTTTTTCCACGCTCACGGCGTTTGCCATCCTTTATCTGAGTAAGACCGGGGAACAGGTGTCCAGGACCGTCCTTGTGCTGACGGGGATTATCGCGGTCCCGGTTCTCCCTGTAGTCAGGACCAATGTAAAAAAGTTCCTTATATATTCAGGGCTGCTCAACAGTAAGGTACTGATTCTCGGGGCCGGCAAGACAGGGGAACTGATATACAACGCTCTTAGGAGGGACAGGAATCTCGGAATGAATGTCGTGGGTTTCCTTGATGATGATCCAGCTAAAGTCGGCGGTAATATTAACGGAATAAAAATTCATGCCGGGGTGGACAAGGCGCAAAAGTATATCGGCAGATGCGGCATAGAAAGCGTCGTGATAGCTATGCCGGGATGCGAAAAAAAGAAATTCATTTCTCTGGTCAACCAGCTGCAGCACAAGGCACGGAACATAATCCTCATTCCCGATCTGTTTGGAATTACCGTATTGGGCACGGACCTTCAGCATTTCTTTCAGGAACAGGCGATCGGTCTTGAAGTAAAGAACAATCTGGCCCGGCCACTGAACATCATTATAAAAAAAATATTTGATCTGGCGGTCAGTTCCGTTCTGCTCGTCCTGCTGGCTGTCCCTATGATAGTTTTGGCCGTCGTGATAAAAGCCACGTCTCCCGGGCCCGCCATATTTTCGCAGGCACGTGTCGGCAGAAATGATAAACCGTTTAAGTGTTATAAGTTCAGGACAATGTATAAAGATGCCGAAGAACGGCTCAGCAGGCTTCTGGAAAGCAGCAGCGAGGCCAGAAGCGAGTGGAACCATCACTGGAAGCTTACTAACGACCCGCGGATAACAAAAATCGGCAGGTTTCTGAGACAGACCTCGCTGGATGAGCTGCCCCAGATCTTCAATGTACTGAAGGGAGACATGAGCCTGGTGGGTCCGAGGCCTGTCACCAGACAGGAAATAGACGAATATTACAAAGAGCAGGCGAAACTCTGTTTCGGAGTACCTCCTGGCGTGACGGGTCTGTGGCAGGTAAGCGGAAGGAGCAATACCGCTTATGATTACCGGATCACCCTTGATTCATGGTATGTGCGAAACTGGAATCTGTGGCTGGACATCGTTATCTTGTTCAAAACGGTCCGTGTAGTCCTTAAAAAAGAAGGTGCTGTATAATTAACGTAACAAAATTTAAGGAGGGAAGTATGGAAAAATGGAAATGCTCTGTCTGCGGTTATGTGTATAATCCCGAGGAGGGAGACCCGGACGGCGGGATTGCTCCTGGTACGCCATTTGAGAAAATTCCGGATGACTGGGTATGCCCGGTGTGCGGGGCGTCAAAAGACCAGTTTGAAAAAGTCGCATAATCGACGGGGGCTTGACTTGTCATGCCCCCGTGTACGTTTTGCCGAAAGGGCGTGGCACGCCACGCCCCTACTCAATATTAAATACCGCCACTTCCTTCACCCCTGGGATATACTCGCCTACCGGCACCAGCTTCTTTCCTTCGCTTACGCAACCTATAATTATGGTCCACAACTGATTGAGCTCCTCTTTTTCCCGCTGGTTTTCCGGGGTCATCTTCAGCAGACTGCCTTCCAGCTCGATTCGCATGATATGTCCTCCTTGATATTAATTTATTAACGCAGAAGTTATACTCTACGCAATGCAGCTTCCGGGAACAAAGAAAGTTACTGGTGCATCCATTATCCTCTCAATAACTACCACCAGTATATCAGGTAATAGTCTCTGTGCAAAGTAGGGGGATGGCATGCCAAGCCCCTACTTCGCAAACGCCTCTCTCGCCTCCTGATAAAGTCTCTGGGGTTCATCCATATACCTCGGGGAAAAATGAACGGCTTCCAGTCTCCCTACCCCTGCTTCCCTCGCTATCCTTCCGGCTTCCATCGCGGTCAGGTGACAGCGGTCCCTGGCCCTGTCTTTGTCTTCATCCAGAAAATAGGTCTCGATATAAAGAATGTCCGAGCCCTTTGCGAGTTCGACGATTTTTTTCATGTTCTGTTCGCTGCCAATTGCATCGACGACGTAGGAAATCTTCTGCCCTCTTGTGACATCGGCCAGGCCCTTTAACTCAGAAAACGTGTATGCGCGCCCTTCAATAGTAAAGACACTGTCCTGCCTGTTTTCCCTGACGGCTGTCTTGAGTTGTCTGAGCCACGGACCGACTGAAAGACCCATGCTGATGAGTCCGGCTTTATCAATGTTGATATGGCAGTCCTCTTCAAGACTGAAGGCCATGCAGGGGATCCCGTGGTCCAGACTAACTGCACGCACAGTATAAACAGGGTCCTTAAACAAAATACCGGAAAAAGACCCGGCCCCCTTTTCTTCCCGGGCGAATGAATGCTCGGCCCTGAAGACGGTTTGCTTTACAGAAGCGTTGTCCACCTCATGCACTTCCACGACAATCGGATAATCCTCGATAAGGTTCCACGTATAGCTTCTCAGCTTGCCCTCCACACAGTCCGTGAAACCGGCAGGACCGTATAACTTCAGCGGACTTTCTTTTTTCAGGCAGGTCCTCAATACATTATCAAAACCGATGAAATGGTCGATATGAGTGTGTGACACGAATATATCCGATGTCTTAAGGATGTCCCTTGAGGAAAGAGCGGTTGTAAACCCAAGATCAAATATCATGGCCCGGCCTTCTCTGAGAAATCTGATATAAAGTCCAGGATCCTCAAAAGGCCCGTTGAATGGCCTCACATGGAAAGATGGTTTCATGGAAAATTATAGCTTACTTAATGATATAATATTTGCGAAATTGGATTTTTTAATTAAAATTATATAATTAAGGGACGTTGTCCGATATCTTATATAAAGAGAGCAGGTCTTGCGCGCGTGCTTCTCTGAATAAAACTGTATTTCGTTATAACATTATATTTAATATTTTCATATTTGCAAGGAGGTATGAATGCCTGAACTAAGAAAAGACCCTATTTCCGGAAGATGGGTTATTATTTCCATCGAAAGGGGGAAAAGACCGTCTGATTTCGGGATGCGTGTTTCTCCGAAAAAGGGAGGGTTCTGCGCGTTTTGCGAAGGCAACGAAAGGACGACACCGCCTGAAATTATGGCCTTCAGGTCAGACGGGGGAAAACCGAATACCCCCGGATGGAGCTTACGGGTCGTCTCCAACAAGTTTCCGGCCCTGAACGTTGAAGGACAGCTGAACAGATCCGGGGAAGGAATATTCGACAGGATGAACGGGGTCGGCGCCCATGAAGTCATCATTGAATGTCCCGACCATAACATGACCCTTTCATCCATGCCTCTTAAATCCGTGGAAGAAGTCTTATGGGCGTTCCATCACAGGATCACGGACCTGAAGAAAGATACGCGGTTTAAATACGTGCTTGTTTTTAAAAATGAAGGCGATGAGGCGGGGGCCTCACTTGAACATACTCATTCCCAGCTTATAGCCTTGCCTATAGTGCCTCACCTTGTAGAAGAAGAACTCTATCAGGCCGAACAGTATTACAAGTACAAAGAGAGGTGCATTTTCTGCGATATCATAAACCAGGAGACAGCGGACAAGAAAAGGGTGATCTCCGAAAATGACGACTTTATCGCGATTGCGCCTTTTGCCCCCCGTTCCCCGTTCGAGACGATGATACTGCCTAAAAGGCATGAATCAAGTTTTTACCCTCGCGGCAATTTCAGACTCCTGGCAGGGATACTTCAGCGGACGCTGAAGCAGATAGACAAAGTCCTTGACCTGCCGCCGTATAATTTAATGATCCATACCTCGCCCTTCAAAAACGAGGAGAATGAGTATTATCACTGGCACATTGAGATAATACCCAAGCTGACCAAAATTGCCGGCTTTGAATGGGGTTCCGGGTTTTACATAAACCCGACACCCCCTGAAGAAGCCGCTAAATTTTTAAGAGAGGTCGAGATCGACTAAGGTGATCATATTTGAAGTCTCATTGCAGGTCAATCCCGCGGTCTTTACAGCATGGACCCCTCTGCGGGTCTCCGCCGGGAGCAGACGGCATAAATTGTCCGTACCCGCTGACTGCATACGCATGTGAAAGAAGTCTGTACAGAAGGAGATACTGCCTGTACAATGAATAGTAAGATGAATATCGATGCATGGACCGGCTGCCGTGCGGTGAATACGCGGTATATTGAGATTGCATAACCGGTTACGTATGGCGGAAATAACAGAGAGAAAACATAAGATGGACAACTCTGTACAAAAAGAGATACTACAGAAGATCACGAGCATCGCGAGTTCAAAGCTTGAACTGAGGGAAATCCTCGACACAATCACACATGTCCTTGTCGAAACACTTGATAAGGACCGCTGCTCAATATGCCTGCTTAAACCCGAAAAAAAGGTCATCTGCATAGAAGCATCCAAAGGTGTAAGCAAAAAGTCAGTCAATGTTTTCTGCATCGAGGACGACGCGGGGACCATCAGCTCAATGTTCACCGAGATCAGGCCGATAGTCATCGAGGACATCAGAAAGTTCCCCCACGTAAAATTGATTCTCAATCCTGAATCCGAAGATATGTTTTCCCTGCTCGCGGCACCGATCGTGCAGGATGATAAAGTGTCAGGCATACTCATGCTGCAGACAAGGGCCCCCTATGTTTACAGCGAGGACGAGGTAAACCTTCTCACCATCATTGCTTATAATGTGAGCGCGGCCGTGCGCAACGCCGACATGTACAGGAACGTTAAGGCCCAGCTTGATGAACTTAAGGTGATACACGAGATCGGGAAAGCCATATCGTCCATCCTGAATATCGATGAACTGCTCCCATATATATGCAGAGAGGTGTCGAAAGTCTTTAATGTAACAGGCTGCATTCTCAGGCTCATAGAAGGGAACAATCTTCAGATCAAGGCCTCCTACGGGCTTTCGGACAGTATAAAGCAGGCCATGGACCTTAAGACCGGAGAAGGTATAGCAGGGCATGTATTAAGCACCCGCGCGCCCCTGCTGATAGATGATACTCACAGGATGCCGGACAACCTGCGTGTTCCCGGGATCGACGCTACGTCTGTAATTTGCGTCCCTCTTATGGTCAGGGAACGTATTATCGGCACCCTGGGCCTTTACGATAAAAAGGACGAATGGGGCATCACCACATTTACGGAAGACGACCTCCAGTCTCTGATGACTTTCGCCTCGGTCTCATCAATAGCGATCGAAAACGCAAGGCTCTACAGGGAGGAGATAGAGAAGGAAAAAGAGGTGTCCCAGACGAAAGACTATCTCAAAAGCCTGATAGAAGATTCCGCTGACGCTATTATAACTTCAGACACCGAGGGGCATATAACCTCTTGGAACAGGGGGGCCGAGAATATCTACGGGTATACCGAAGACGAGGTATCAGGCAGGTTCCTCCCTATGGTCCCCGCGTTTCTCCAGGACGAAGAAAGAAACTTCATGAACAAGATAAAGAATAAAGAGACGCTGAGAAACCTGGAGACTATAAGGCAGACAAAGAACGGCAGACTCATTGAAGTCAGCCTGACCCTTTCTCCGATTCTCGACGCATCCGAAAACGTCACGGGGATAAGCGGCATTTCCAGGGACATCTCTGAAAAGAAACTGGTAGAGAAAGAACTTATCAGGAAAAACCAGGAGCTGTCAAGACTGTTTTTTATAAATTCCGTTGTCAGAAGCACTCTCGAACTGGACAAGCTTCTTAAAATGGTGCTGACTGTCGTGACAATGGGAGACGGGCTGGGATTCAACAGGGCGATACTCTTTCTGATGGACGAGTCCGGAAAGGTGCTGAAAGGCGAAATGGGGGTCGGCCCCGCAAGTCCCGAAGAGGCAAAAAATATATGGCTTTCGATGGAAGGCCGGAGCCTGGGCGCCATCATAGAAGAAATAGAAAGCGGACCCGTCTATCTCGATTCCCACCTTGACAGACTCAGCCAGAGACTGAGCGTAGACATCAACGGTGACTGCATCCTGTGCCGCTGCATAAAGGAAAAAAGGCCGTTTAACGTGCGCAATTCAAAGGCGGAACCCCTTGTCACTCCATACCTTATACAGATGCTTGGCGCTGACGCCTTCGGCGTGGTCCCGCTGATCTCAAGGGACAAAATAATAGGTATCATCTGGGTCGACAATCTCTTCACCGGCAGACCCATAAAAGATGAAGACCTGCAGTTTCTGATGGGGTTCTCAAGTCATATCGCTTCTGCCATAGAAAACGCGAGGCTCTTCGAGAACGTCGCGCTGGCGCAGTCTGAACTGAAAAACATATTCGAGTCAATTTCGGACATGGTTTATTATACCGACAGTGAATTTACCATAAAGCGGGTCAACCAGGCCGTAGTGAGAAAAATCGGGAAACCTGAAGAAGAGATAGTCGGGCAGAAATGCTTCAGGATATTTCACGGCAAAGACAAACCGTGGGAATTGTGTCCGCATCACAAGTCATCGGTGTCACAGCAGCCTTACGTGGGAGAGCTTGAAGACCCTTACCTTAACGGCACCTTTGTCGTTTCGAACTCTCCCATTTTCGATTCAGCCCGGAATTTTGTGGGTACGGTCCACATATCGCGCGACGTGACGGAACTCCGCAATCTCAGGGAGAGGGTCATTCATTCGGAAAGGATGGCGGCCCTCGGCGAACTTGCGGCCAGGGTAGCGCATGAGATCAGAAATCCCCTTATCTCCATAGGCGGTTTTGCCCGGAGACTCGAGAAGAAACTCTCGGGAGACATCCAGGAATACGCCAAGATTATAGTCAATGAGGTAAGCAGGCTCGAAAACATACTGAAAGAAATATTAGGATTTGTTAAAAGCTCAAGGGTCAACAAAAGCAACGTAAACATAAATGATATGCTCTCGGGCATAGTGGACTTCACTGCGCCGCAGATGGATGAAAGGCACAACGCTGTAATAAAGGAATTTTCAGAGGACCCGATAATCGCGGTCATAGACCCGGACAGGATCAAAGAGGCAATCCTGAATATTTTCATGAACGCGGCCCAGGCGACCGAAAACGGGACAATTACCGTGAAGACGAGGATCGAGGACAATGAAGCGGTGATCGAGCTCATCGATACAGGCTGCGGTATCAAAGAAGAGGACCTCAAAAACATCTTCAATCCCTTCTTTACGACCAAGCCGCAGGGGACAGGCCTCGGGCTTGCGGTAACACATAAAATCATTCAGGAACACAACGGAAAAGTTAAAGTGGAAAGCGTCTGGGGAGGGGGCACCGCATTTAAAATCTACCTTCCCGTCAGGGACCCCTGATTGCACCGAGAACGGTCCGAAAAGGAGTCATAAGCATGAAAATTAAAATTAATAATAAACCGAAAAGTTACAGAAAGGAGAACGCACAATGAAACTTCTCATAGTGGATGATGATACAAATATCCAGCGGCTGTATAAGGAGGAACTGGAGGAGGAAGGATACAATGTTGTTATTGCCGGCACCGGGAAAGAGGCCCTCGAGATGTTCGAAAAGGAAAATCCGGACATTGTTACCCTGGACATACTTATGCCTGATATAGACGGAATAAGCCTTCTGAGAAAAATGAAGGAGCAGCGGCCCAACATTCCAATTATAATGTCGACCGCATATGACTACAGGGACGACTTCGCGGTCTGGGCATCCGAGGCATACATCGTAAAATCTTCAGACCTCGGCGAACTGAAAAATACTATCAGAAAACTGATGGACAAGTAGCCTATCATACGATTTAATGGATATGATATATCATTACAGGGGTATATATTATTTTTCTTTAATTCGGTTACGTCAGCAAGGCTTTATATCTGCTTCATGTAAGCCATAATAAATTTAACTAAAACAGAAGAGTGATTTTCACAGGTTTACAAATTAAACATCGATTGAGTAATATTCTAAGGTACATTTGGAGGGAAAATTCCCTGGAACGATGTCCGTTTCGGGCAGAAGCCTTCCGTATTGGAGAGGTGGCCGAGAGGCTGAAGGCAACCGCCTGCTAAGCGGTTGTGGGGGTAAAACTCCACCCAGGGTTCGAATCCCTGCCTCTCCGCCATTTAACTTTATGGATTATGAGTCTGGAGTTAAGATTTGAAATAAACAGCGCAGTATGTTTCAATTTTTAACTTTAGACTTTAAACTTTAGACGTTAGACTTATCAATCAGGAGGAACTATATGAGGAAATTTGCTGTTCTTGTATTTATAACGATTTTGCTTTTTTCATTCGCAGCGTGCAAGAAGAAAGAGGAAGCGGCCCCTGAACGGAAAAGTTCGATGCCTCAGGGACCAATAGTAGACGCCCCCGAGGGATCACCTCCCGGGCATGGAACACCCGGAAAGAAGACCGAATTCCAGGTCGTAGTGCCCCCGGAAGTTACTGGTATGTGGTCCAAAGTAACCATAATAGTTGACGACAAAAAAATGAATAAAAAGAATGAATTCACCCTGAATATCGGTGATGAATTCACCATACCGGATTCAAACCTGACTGTGAAGATAGGCCCGTTTCTGCCGGACTTCAAGATGAGCGGTACTGTCATTACCTCGTCATCAAATGAGCCGAACAACCCGTCGGTCGGAGTGGCGGTCTTTGAAAACGGGACGCGCGTATTCCCGCCCTCAGGACAGTGGGGATGGCTCTACGTCAAGTTCCCGGCTATCCACGCCTTTCAGCATGAGCGTTTTGCCCTGGCGCTGAAAGAGGGAGTAAAAAAATAATCAGTCAGGTATTACGCCTGCGCGCAATTTAGTACCCTTGGAGGGACGGCAGTAGAAACGCTGCCGTCCCTTTTTAATTTACGGTTAGTCCGGCATTAGTGTGGAAACCTGGAAACACCCTTTCCCGCAGGCCCTTATTCATAAGCGAGGTAATCATAACACAGCGCGCAAGGTAGCTCATGGACTAAACATGGTTCCTCAGCATGAGCTCCAGCGGATGGGGATTCAGATAATGCTGCCTTTTTAAATACTGCACATCATAAAGCCGGACGTAATGGTTGATCAGCGTTAGCGGCGCGATAAGGGGAATGAGGCCCTTATGGTAGTTTTCGATGCTCTCAAGAAGTTCAGCCTTTGCGTCAGGGCTGAGCATTTTTTTGAAATATCCCGCGATGTGCATCAGGACGTTCGTGTTCTTTTTTTTCGTGGCAATAAGCTTCAGTCCCTCCATCAGCAGACTTATATATCTGTCATAAACCGCCCGCGGCTTTCCTTTATTTTCCCCGGCCACCATTCGTCCAAGCAGCGAATAATGCTTCTGGCTGTGCGACATCAGAAGGAGTTTGATGCTGGTATGAAAAGTCACCAGACCGCCCGTTGTCCCGTCGGTCCGGATAAAATCCCTCCAGCGCTTAAAGACAAAGACGCGCTCGATAAAGTTCTCGCGCAGTTCAGGGTCGTTCAGTCTCCCTTCGTCTTCAACAGGAACAAGAGGGAAGCGTTCAGTATAGGCCCCGGCGAATATGCCTCTGCCTTTTCCGATCTGAACACCAGAGGGGGAATACACCTTCACCCCGGAATGTCCTGAACTCGGGGACCTGCTCTTGAAAATAAACCCGCTGAGACCTTCGCGCTCAAGCGTGTCCAGCTTTTTACCGGACCAGGCCTTCATTCCGTCCGTATGGTCCACTCCTGTTTTTATGGTAACCAGACGCGGCCCTCCGGGAGAGTCCACAAGGCGCATCGGATCCCTGGGGACCGGCAGTCCGTATTCAACCTCGGGACATACCGGGACCCACTCAACGTATCTGCCGAGTGTATCTGTGAGATAGCGGTCCTGTTTGTGTCCTCCGTCATACCGGACCTTTTCGCCAAGAAGGCAGGAGCTGATCCCGATTTTAATTTTTCGGTCATCAAAAACCGGTGACACCCGGACCGGAGGTCTCTTCAGAAAATGCAATTCTTACTGCTTCCTTAAACCCGGTCTTTTTTATATGAACATAGGAATCTATACTGTTGTCCCGGCATACGACCTCATTTTTTAACCCTTCAATAAGAGGATGGGCGACACCGGCCGGTACCGGGGTCACAAGGTCGACCCAGTACGCTGAAAGGGCGGGCGTAAGAAAAGGCACATCGATAATTATCCGTTTTGCGAGTCCGCGGGACTCGGCATACTGCTCCATCATTATTTTATATGTAAGGACTTCCGGCCCGCCTATGTCAAATGTCTTTCCCGCGGTATCGGGATTCAAGAGACAGCCGGTGAGATAAGCGATCACATCCGTTACCGCTACAGGCTGTATGCGGGTGTTGATCCATTTCGGACAGATCATGACAGGCAGCCGTTCCACGAGATAACGCAGCATTTCGTATGAAGCGCCTCCTGCCCCTATAATAACGGCCGCGCGCAGGATGGTTGCGGATGTTTGTCCTGACGCGAGTATCTCCGCGACCTCGGTCCTGCTGCTCAGGTGTTCCGACAGGCCCTGTCCTTTTTCTCCCAGTCCTCCGAGATAAATCACCCGTTTTAAACCGGCATCGCCGGCGGCCTCTATAAAGTTGCCGGCAGCTTTTTTGTCCTTCTCCGCAAAACCGGCATCCTTGAGAAACCCTTTTCCTCCCATGGAATGAACCAGATAATATGCTGAATGGATACCCTTCAACCCCGCACTGATGTCCTTTGTCTGCATAATGTCGCCCTGAAGAACATCAATGTCCTTTCCTTTCGGCACTATCCCCCTTGTTTTGGACGGAGTACGTACCATCAGTCTTAGTTTAATGCCCTTGTCCGCAAGCTCCCTGAGGAGTCTGCCTCCTATAAAACCCGTGGCACCGAGTATCAGGACCCTGTCTTCCGGTTTTAATGCGAGGTCGTTCATATGAAAAATGATATCATAAAATCTGGCTCCGGCAAACTTTCCGGCGGGAAGGCCATCTGTCGTAATCAATTTAAATATATCGAATTGAATCTGCTCAGAAAGGCCGTCAAAACCTTTAGGCGGACGGGCGTATAAAAAGCCCGGAATCAGTGCGTAAATTGTTTGCGAACAATCCGTTTAAAGGTCCCCCGCATTTTACTGCCTCGCGCAAGTGAAAATATCGGACCGAATTAAGTATAATAGTGCTCTGATTAATAGCATCGGTCAGTTATCAATAAGACAGCGCCCATAGCTCAATTGGATAGAGTGCCTGACTACGGATCAGGAGGTTGGGGGTTCGACTCCTCCTGGGCGCGCCACTTTTCTTATGGTGCGGTGCATCTCAAGTTCACAAATTCAGTGACGGCAACTTTGCACATGTCTGTTCCGACATCATATCGATCAAAAATAATGTTATTATGCCAAGGAATATTTGCTGTATAATAGCATGTGTCTTTACCTATTCACTTTCTAGGTGCGAAAGGAGACGTCATGATCCATCCCCGTATAAAAAGAGGCTTTGTCTTTTTCATATTAATTGTTGCGCTATTAATAGGTCCTCTCTTCAGCTGCACTAATCATCAGGCACACCAGGTGTCTGCCGGGCATGAACCCGCGACCCAGCAGCGGTTCAACGATGTTGAAGCATGGGTAAAGCGTTTTGAAGACCCGGAGCGTGATAAGTGGCAGAAGCCCGCTGAGGTAGTAAAAGCGATGAATTTAAGAGAGGGCGACGTGGTTGCGGACATCGGGGCAGGGACAGGATACTTTACAAGGCATATTGCCGTTGCCGTCGGTCCGTCGGGGAAGGCGCTCGGGCTGGACATAGAACCGGGGATGGTTGAATATATGAAAGAGGACGCGAAGAAGCTCAACCTCAATAATTATGAAGCGCGCGTGGTCAGGACCGATGACCCGGAACTTGCGCCCCATTCA
Source organism: Nitrospirota bacterium (assembly GCA_040756635.1). Taxonomy (GTDB): domain Bacteria; phylum Nitrospirota; class Thermodesulfovibrionia; order UBA6902; family UBA6902; genus UBA6902. The sequence goes on along the minus strand of JBFLYJ010000019.1, from coordinate 1,143 downwards.
GTGGATGTCATTTTCCTCTGTGACACATACCATCATATCGAAAACAGGGTTGAGTATTTCAGTAATATCATTCCGAGCTTAAAGCCGGGTGGCAGGGTCGTGGTCGTTGATTTTATCAAGGACTCGGATTTTGGTCCTCCGCGCGACCATAAAATGGCCCAGGAGGTAGTCGTAGATGAGCTGCAGAGGGCCGGCTACAAACTTATCAGGACCCACGCGCTGCTGCCGTATCAGTATTTTCTGGAATTCGGGATGTAGCCCTTCAAGCATTAATCCCTTATTGATTGTATTACAGCAGGAGAGCGACCTTGACGGAAAAGCTTTACCCGCGATACATAGTGAGATTCATGAAAGCATAAGTGACGTCTTTCTGAACTTCTCTGAACGTTACGTACTGACGAAGAGTATAATTCCAATATTTAATCGCATTGTAAAGGTGTTACGGCAAGGCCGCTCTCCTGTTTTCTGCGTCATTAAGGTCAATTCATCTGATTAAATCCTGTTTGATATGTCTGACAAGCGCCATACCGAGATAAAGCAGGGCTTCAATATCGAGAAACACATGAGCAGTCGAGTCGAGCAGGATCTTGCAGTTCGCGCCGATTTCTTCATCCCCGGGCCACAGGAGCACCAACATGGGGAGTTTAGGAAGCGCACGAAAGATATAGCTGTATTCAGTAGCGAATCCGGATGTTTTTTCAGCGCCGAGATCAGCCAACCTGCGGATGAGCCCTTCCTGCTTGCGTTCAAATATCTCTGCCAGCGGCATCTCGCAGGCATCATGGAAGCTCTCTGACCTGATCAGCCCGTCCTTGAATTCCCTGAAAGCGGTCCATTTACCTGTCAACTCTCCTCTTCCCGCCTGCCTGATATACATCAGTATGAGCAGCCTGTCCATGACGTCAATCTCTTCCTGAAAACCTGTCCGGCCCAATGTTATTTCCCTGCCGAAATATGCGAGTCTCAGACGGTCATCTTCAACAATCGCACCAATTCCAGGGGCAGCCTCGTAGAAACCGGCTGTGGAAATCTCATCAAAGAGTTCTTTAACCCGCCTCTCCTTCCAGTCCCCAGGACCGGACAGCATTTCTTCAATTTCCCTTTGTGACGATTCTTTCAGCTCCCTGCACTCCGGCAATTCGA
>JBFLYJ010000189.1:0-6467 GCA_040756635.1 Nitrospirota bacterium | reverse complement strand
CGGCTCCGGCAGTGCCTATTTTTGACTGCGCCCATGCAGTTGCGAGCGCGGGCAGCCCGATCGCGATGGCTGCCGCAAAGGCCATCAGCACCTTTTCTGTTACCATGCATATCCTCCCTTCTTTAACTCCCCCGGCCCCTCTTAACCTAAGAGGGGAGAAATTGCTTCCCCCTTAATTTAAGGGGGACTGAGGGGGTTACTCCTTTTTTATTTTTTAAAAGGTTCAAACTTCCTCCCTCCCCCCTCGATAAATTTATTGAAAAACTCCACGTAGTGCAGTCTCAATGAGTGGATGGTCGGTGAAAAGACGCCTATAACGATATTCAGAAGGTGAAGAAGGCCCGCCACTACGGTCCCGACGATAATGTCCCCGGTCATGCCGGCCAGACGGTTTGCTACATACGCAAGGAGCACGGACGTCAGCCCGATCGCCATTATCCTCGCGTATGAGATGATGTTGCCTATGCTCTTGATGACCTCAAGCGGTGCCAGGAGGCCCCCTGTAAACAGCAGTACGGGGGTAATGATAAGGATTGCGAGTATAATGGGCCTTCTCATCAGTCCGGGGAAGAGACCGAAAAGGGTAGCCACGAGGGAGAGAATAGCGATGATCAGGAGGATTTGCATGAGTTTCAGGACAGCCTCCTTCCCCGTCTTCCTGTGAACGGCTGTGATAAATCCCAGGACACTCCCTATGAGGATATGCACCACCCCGACCGAGACCGCGAAATACAGCATGGGGATTACCGCGGTGCGCCTTTCAACCAGCAGCGGTTCGAGCCCGAAGAGCGTATGGCCGAATTCTCCGAAAAACTCCCCGTAGAGCAACCCAAAAAGAATGGAATACATCGAGGCGACAATAAATATCCGGCATGCATCAGCGACGTTTCTTTTCTCTCTGAATTTCCTTAACATGACATATGATACCGCGATGATGAACAGACCATACCCCGCGTCGCCGAGGATCATACCGAAGAACACGGGGAAAAATATCGCGATAAAGGGCGTAGGGTCGTACGAGGTGTATCTCGGCAGAGGCAGCATCCTGGTAAAAAGCTCAAAGGGTTTAAAGTAGGGAGGGTTTTTCAGGATGACAGGCATCCTGTCGAGGTCTTCTTCCTCTATTTCCAGTTCCTCAAGCACTACCTTGCCGCTGAAATTGCCGTTCAGCTCTTTCCTGAGTTTTGTGACATCTTCGGAGGCGGTCCAGCCGTAAATGAAAAAACACATGCGGGTCACAAACGCCGACGCGGTCGCGCTGAACAGTGAGAGACGCTCGTCCGTCCATTCTCTGACCTTCCGGTAAATGGTCCCCCACTTCATCGAGAAACTGTCAAGCTGCATGTTGATCGTATCGATCTCATCCGATATTTCGGACAGCCGTTTCTTCAGAAAGCCGATCTTGCCGGCGAAGTCGAGACCGCCGAGTGCGGAAGGAAACGCCAGTTCAGGGATATTTTTATCGCTGAGCGACTGCTTTATTTTCTCCGACATGTTTTTCTGCACGGTAATCAACCCTGCCCTCGTGCCGTCAGCCGCGGTAGATGTCAGGAGTTCATACCTGTCATCAGTGAGGCGTGACAATGCCCTTTTCAGTATCTCTTCAGCGCCGGGGTCTTTTAATGTGAGACCTATGATCTCAAGGTCCGTGCCCTCCTTCAGCTCTTCAAGGAGAGGCTCCACAGCGTCCAGGAAGGCGTTATAACGGCCGAGTTCAGCCAGCTCTTTCTGCAGTGCCTCTTTTTTCATATGGAGTCCCCTGCAGGTCATGAGATGTTTATTCAGTGTTTCGTTAATTGTGTCAATAATGACCTGCGGATTGAGGTACGCGCTTTTTAGAACTGTCCCCGGAAGATATGATAGCAGTTCATTGATCCGGTCCCTGAGGTCTTCGAGAAACATCCTTTCCGAGAGGCTTCGTTTATCCGGCAGGTAGCTGTCGACATATCCATCATCGATTTTCCTTATGAACCCCAGCGAACTCGGTTCTATCTGAAGGATGCCCGTATCGCGCAAAAGGGCAAGCACCTTTTCGAGCAGCTCCCGCGGTCCTGCTACCTCTACCTTTGACATCCGGACAATCATGGCAATATCCTTGTGATATGTTTTCTTATGATCTCCTTTAAGAGGTCATCGCCGGTCCTTTCGAGTCTTGACGCGGTCGCATCGGCCTTCTCCATGATGTCCGAGGCCTTTTTTTCAGCTCGTATGTCCGAGGCTGTTATCGCCTGGTTCAGGGCTTCCTGCAGCTGCTTCTTTTCCTCCGATATACTCCGATCAGAGTCCTTTCTCAGATCAACGAGCATTTTCCGGGCGCCCTCGTTCTCTTTTTCAAGAACGCGGGCGAGCTCCTTTTCGACTTTCACGACTTCACTGAGGAGGTCATCCTTCATAATTAAATTGTATCAGTAACTACGCAGAAAACAAGGGGTTTATAGACATATTAGACTTTTTATCAAGGTCATTCAACCGCCTGTAAACCCGGCCCGATTCGATCGTCCGGGCAGTTGGAACAGCGCAGGCAGCTGAAGCGGTTTTGAAATATTCATCCCTTGAAAAAAATAGGTTTTATTGCTAAATTAAGCGACAATATTCTTAACCACTAATTATTCGCACAGGCGGTGTATGATGTCCGAACTGGACAGGCTTCGTGAAAAAATTGATGAAATCGACCTGAAGATCGTCGAGTTACTGAACAAGAGAACAGAGATAGTCCTCGATATAGGAAAGACGAAACTGGACAAGCACCTTAAGATCCATTCTCCCGAGAGAGAGCGGGCGGTGCTCAAGAGGATAAGGGAGCATACCCAGGGCCCGTTTCCAAATGAGCCGTTGAAATTGATCTTCGAGGAGATCATATCCGCATCTCTCGCCCTGCAGCAGCCTTTAAAGGTGGCATACCTGGGACCAGCGGCCACATTTACGCACCTCGCCGCAAGGAGGCAGTTTGGCTCCTCGACCAATTACATGCCGGAAAGCACTATTAAAGAGGTGTTCGAGGCGGTCACCAGGGGAAAGACCGTGTACGGGGTAGTACCTATAGAAAACTCTACCGAGGGAGTAGTCAATTACACACTTGACATGTTTATCGATTCGGACCTGAATATCGCGTTCGAGATCATGATGCCGATAACGCATAATCTTCTGTCGAAGACAGGTAACAGGTCCGACATAAATAAAATATATTCCCATGCGCAGGCAAAGGCACAGTGCAGGGGCTGGCTCGATAAAAACTTCCCCGGGACCCCAATTGTCGAAGAGCTCAGTACCGCGGCAGCAGCCAAGCGTGTCGCAAAAGATGCCTCATCCGCGGCGGTAGCAAGCGAACTCGCCGCGTCGGAATACGGTTTGCTGTTCGTCGAAAGAGGCATCGAAGACAATAAGAAAAACTATACGCGTTTTCTTGTCATCGCTAAGGATTCCCTGGGAAAAACAGGTCAGGACAAGACCTCGATCATGTTTTCCGTAAAAGACGAGCCGGGTGCTCTCTATTCGATACTGCGCTGTTTTGCAAAGCACAAAGTCAATCTCACGAAGATCGAATCCAGGCCCTCAAAGAGAAAGGCCTGGGAGTATATATTTTTCGTTGACATGGAAGGCCACACCGAAGACAAAGGCGTCAGAAAGTCAATCGCCGAAGTAAAGAAGGACTGCCTGTTTCTTAAAATATTAGGGTCATACCCGTCGGCAGAATAGTCTTCAGGATTCAAATGAGGGCAGCTCAAATTTAATAATATGAGTCACTCCAACGGTTCAAACAGTTCAAACGGTTTGAACCGTTTAAACTGTTAAGAAATGATAAAAGCGCCGAATCATATAACATGCATCAGCCCGTACGTGCCTGGAAAGCCCATAGAGGAGCTTGAGCGGGAGCTCGGCATTACCGGGTCGACAAAACTCGCTTCCAATGAAAACCCGATCGGCCCCTCCCCTCTCGCTATTAAGGCCCTGAGAGCGGGCATATCCGGACTCAACAGGTATCCTGACGGGAGCTGCTTTTATTTACGGAACGCTCTGTCTGCAAAATTGAATGTAAGCGGCAGTGACCTGATATTCGGCAATGGTTCCAACGAGCTGATCGAGCTTGCTGTACGGACCTTTCTGGTACCGGGGGATGAAGCTATTATGGCCCAACCTTCGTTTGTAGTCTATTCCATGATAGTCCAGGCGGTAAACGGGAAGAACATAATCGTCCCTCTCCGTGACTGGCGTCATGACCTCCAGGCGATGGCGGCGCGGATAACCGACAGGACGAAAATCATTTTTATAGCAAACCCGAACAACCCTACGGGCACGATCAATACAAAAGACGAGATGGAAGCCTTTATGGAAAAAGTGCCTGAGGATGTGCTGGTCGTGGTTGATGAGGCATATTATGAATATGTCAATTCCGCGGATTATGCGGACAGCATGAAGTATTACAGGCAGGGAAGGAATGTGCTGATACTCAGGACATTCTCTAAAATATACGGTCTGGCAGGACTCAGGACCGGATATGGAATCGCGGGGGAGGGAATAATCACGGAGATGAACAGGGTCCGTCAGCCTTTTAATGTTAATACTCTGGCCCAGATGGCTGCGCTTGCGGCCCTGTCCGATCACGCGCATGTTGAAAAATCCAGGAGAATAAATCAACGGGGGATGAAATACCTTTACAGGGAGCTCAAGGCCATGAAGGTCGACTTTGTCCCGTCAGAAGCCAATTTTATTTATGTCCCGCTCAAAGATGATACCGCCCTTCAAATATACAATGCCCTCCTTAAAGAGGGGGTCATCGTCCGGCCGATGGGTCCACGCGCTGTCCGTATCACTGTCGGGCTTCCCGGAGAGAACAAAAAGCTCGTGGAAGCACTGAGAAAAATCTCCCCTTTTTAAGGGGAGATTTAGAGGGGTAGTGATAAATACAACCTCCCCTTCCCTGGTAAAGGAGGGGAATAATCCATTCCCCGGCCCTAATCCGGAAGTTGCCAGCCATGGTTGTGAATTTTCCTGGGCAATTCATTATAATTAATGCTTGCATAATTCGTACGTGCCGCGCCAATAACCAATAACAGGAGAAGTTATGGACATCATAGTAATGAAACCAGGGGCCACAAGCAGGGACCTCAGGCACATCATAAAGAAGCTGGCGAACATCGGGTTCAGGACCGATGTATCAAAAGGGACCGAGCGGACCGTCATCGGCGTCATCGGAGACACGTCTAAGGTCACCGAGGACCAGGCCAATGCCTTTGCCTCGATGCCGGGTGTCGAAAAGGTCCACCGGATCACGCAGCCCTTTAAGCTTGCCAGCAGGGACTTCAAGTCTGCGAACACCACTATTAAGATCGGGAATAATGTTATCGGGGGCAGGAAGATACAGGTCATGGCCGGTCCATGCGCGGTTGAAAACCTTCCAACGATACTTCAGATAGCCAGGTCGGTAAAAAAAGCCGGCGCAGCATTCATACGGGGCGGGGCGTTTAAGCCCAGGACCTCCCCGTACAGCTTTCAGGGGCTTGGTGAGGAAGGGCTGAAGATACTGGCTGAAGTCCGCAAACAGACAGGGATGCCCGTTGTGACGGAACTTATGGACCCGAGGGATATCGGCGTCATTCTCAAATATGCGGACATCATACAGATAGGCGCCAGGAACATGCAGAATTTCAGACTGCTCCAGGAGGTCGGTTCACATAACAAACCCGTCCTGTTAAAGAGGGGATTATCGGCCACTGTCAAAGAACTCCTTATGGCCGCTGAATATATCATGTCGCAGGGAAATAACAGGGTGATTCTGTGTGAGCGCGGGATAAGGACATTTGAAACAGCGACAAGAAACACACTGGACCTCAACGCGGTCCCGGTACTAAAAAAACTTACGCATCTTCCGGTCCTCGTAGACCCCAGTCACGGTGCAGGGAAATGGGACCTCGTCGCGCCTATGGCAAAGGCAGCGGTAGCTGCAGGCGCGGACGCGCTGATGATCGAGGTCCATTCGAAACCGGAAGAGGCTATGTCTGACGGTGAGCAGTCATTAAAACCGGAAAAATTCAGCGCACTCATGAAAGAGCTCAAGGCCGTTGCAAAGGCTGTTGGAAGGACGATATAGTGAAACAAATTCCAAATTATAAAATCCAAATTCCAGATAAATCCCGATTTATAATCCTGTCGTAATAAATCGGTCATTGAGATTTGAAATTTATTTGAAATTTGATATTTGGTACTTGATATTTACTCATGATACTTTCTTGAATGAAGGAGGTTGATTTTAAGGTAGTATGGATTTTAAAAAAATAACATTAATCGGTGTAGGACTGATAGGCAGCTCATTCGCCCTTGCGTTGAAAAAGCATGGTTTTGACGGGGTGATAACAGGCGTCGGCAGAAATGAACAGAACCTTGTTAATGCAAAAAAGCTGGGTATTATTGATGCGTATTGCACATCTCCCTCCGAGGGGGTCATCGATGCCGACCTGATCGTACTGGCG
>JBFLYJ010000188.1:0-6486 GCA_040756635.1 Nitrospirota bacterium | reverse complement strand
GCATTTCAGCGAGCCTACATTTCTGGCTCACTTGGAACCTCGAATAACAACACTGGAAAAACCCCTCGTTATCGGTGTCGACGTGGTAGGCGCTCGGATCACGAGGCCGCAAAACCCCCATATTCCAATTACTCCTGAAGAAATAGCCCGAGAGGTAGTAGAATCTGTACACGCCGGTGCCACTATTGCTCACGTACATGTCAGGGATAAGCAGGGTTTTGCAACTGAAGAACCTGCCTTGAACAAACAGGTCTGGGATATCGTCTTTAATGAGGTCGGTGACGATATAGTGACCTCAAATCACATTATGTATGATCGCACCGTCCGCGGTCTTGCAATGTTTAAAGGCTATATTGATCCATTAGTTGAATGGAATCCAAAATATCTCCAGGCAGCCGCTGTCGTAACTTCTGATTTCTCCGAGATGCGGGGTCCTCTTGCCTATAATATTTCTGATGAAGAGCTTACTCAGTTGGTTACATACTTGGAGGAGCGAGGGGTTAAACCGGAACTCCAGATGTACGCTCATGGAAGCCTGGCAAGAATAGAACACGCCTTGTTGCATGGCACATCAATGATAAGAAGACCGATCTGGATAAATATGCATCTTGGCAAGCACCATTCGCCGCCCGTATCTATTGATCCCCTGTCCTATATCGAAGTAATCAACTGGTACACTTATGTGAAAGCGGCACTGACAAAAGAGGATGTGGTTTTGGGTATCTATGTCGGCGGAAGGAACTGGCTACCCCTCACGGTCTTGGCGGTCATGATGGGGGCTGATGTAGTTCGCGTGGGCATGGAAGACTGTCTCTACATGTATCCGCATAAAGACGATCTTATTGCGTCGAACCGTTCCACAGTGGAGAAAATCGTTGCCGTAGCGGAGCATCTGGGACGTCCTGTTGCTAACCGGGCTCAGACAAGGAAGATTCTGGGTTTTGACATTTAATTTAAAAATAGCGGGAGATCCCGTGCACAAACAAGGAGGCAACCTTAAAGATAGCCTCAGGGGAGGTATAAAAAATGAAATTAGATAATGTCAAAGCATTGTATGTGGCTGTGGTGCTGAGCATTGTGGTGGCGATCCTTTCTTTTACTGTTCCGAACGTCAACGCGGCTGAAACAGTCAGGCTGGCCATGCAGTCGGGCCTTGGGCATCTGCCTATGTATGTAATAAAAGAGCTTAAGCTGATTGAGAAATATGCTCCGGGAGTAAAGGCGCAGTGGACTGTACTGAGCAGCGGTGCCGCTATGCGCGATGCCATGCTTGCAAAACAGGTGGATATAGGGGCCGGCGGTGTTACGCCCTTCATCCAGGGCTGGGGGAAAGGCATCCAGTGGAAAATACTGTCGGCTGAGTGTGAATTGCCACTCTTTCTGAACGTCAATCATGAGCGGCTCAAGTCAATTAAAGACATTACTCCACAGGACAGGATCGCACTGCCCTCTCCGCACAGCATCCAGGATATCACGCTCCGCATGGCTGCCGAAAAGGAGATTGGTAATCCGAATGCCTTTGTTAACAATCTTGTTTCTATGAGCCACGGCGATGGCATGAGTTCGCTTATGACTAAACATACCGAGATTACAGGCCACTTTACAACCCCGCCGTTCCAGTATACGGAGCTGAAGGTGCAGGGTATCCGTACTATTCTCAACAGCTATGATGTGCTCGGCGGGCCGCATACCACTACCGCGACATGGGCGATGGAGGAGTGGGTCAAGGAGAACCCCAGCCTCTATCAGGCATTCATCAAGGCGATGAACGAGGCGATCACTTTCATTAACAGCAGTCCGCAGAAGGCGGCCGAGGTGTATCGTAACAATGTGAAATCAAAGGCCACGCTCGAAGAGATACAGAAACTCATTACAATGCCCGGCATTCGTTTCAACGGAATACCGAACGGCTTGATGAAATACGCTCAGTTCATGGCCCGCACGGGCCTCATCAAAAGGGAACCGAGCAATTGGAAGGACATGGTTTTTGACAATCTGAAAAGCGGAAACGGGAGTTAATAATGTACCCGCATCAGTATTGGAGGTAATATGAGGAAATTTAAGGCAAAGCATTTCAGGTTTGCCCTGATTATCGTACTCGGCACAGTGCTTTTCGGAGGAATGCCTTCTATGGCTTTTGCCGAAACTAAGGGAATCCGGATCGCACAGCAGTATAGTATTGGTTATATTCCCCTGATGATGATGGAGAAAAACAAGCTGCTCGAGAAAAATCTAAAAGCTGCCGGCTTGGGGGATGTTAAAGTGACATGGAATAAATTTGCCGGCGGCAATGTAATGAACGAGGCGCTCTTGTCCGGCAACCTGGATTTTGCAGCCGGAGGGCTTTCGCCGGCGATACGGCTATGGGACAAGACCAGAGGTAGGCTGGAGGTAAAACTGGTTGCCGCTGTTTTTGCCATGTCCGAATACCTGGTCACCCGGAACCCGAATGTAAAAACCGTCAAGGACTTTACCGATAAGGACAGGATCGCCCTCCCGGCTGTAAAGGTTTCGGATCAGGCCACTTATCTGCAAATGGCAGCTGTAAAGGCCTTTGGGGAGAATAACTATTCGAAGCTCGATCACCTAACGATTTCAATGTCTCATCCCGACGCGATGACTTCTATGCTGGCTGGTACCGAAATCAATAGCCATTTCGGAGTTCCGCCCTATCAGAATCAGGAGATGGATACGCCGGGAGCGCATACGGTGCTGACTTCTTACGAAGTAATGGGAGGCCCGGTAAGTGCCACAGTTTATTGGGCGACAAGCAAGTTCCGTGACAACAATCCGAAAACATATGCGGTCTTTATTGCGACTTTAAAGGAAGCGATCGACATCGTAAATAAAGACAAGCGCACCGCTGCAGAATTCTATGTAAACTACACAAAATCAAAGCTGTCCGTTGATCGAATATATGAGATCATGCGCCGTTCCGATTTCGAGTATGCAACAACGCCGCGAAACACAATGAAGATGGCTGAATTCTTGCACAAGATTAATGCTATTAAGGTTAAACCCGATTCCTGGGAGGATTTGTTTTTTCCAGAGGTGCACAAACTACCGGGAAGCTGAACTGATGGTTAATGTATTCCATCAACTGGAAATATCGCTGCACATTACCCTTTTGCCGATAAGGATAGGCGGAAGACAAATTTCGAAATAAAAAGGAGAGCAGTAATGGGTAAATCATCATTTACCGGCATCGAGTTAGTATCTGAATTTATTCCGGAGCGGGTGGCTGCGCATTTTCCCATTGATAAAGAAGAGAAGATACTGACCATGGCCAAACCGGTTATCATCGAGAGCGCCTGTCCGGGCTGGCAGGTGGGTGGGGACCGCTTCCCGGCAGTCCCGATCAGCATCGAGGATCAGGTACAGGAGACAATAGACTCGATAGAAGCTGGTGCAATTGCAATACATGTGCACCCACGAGACCCGAAAACCGGGAATGCGCAGGCAAATCCCAAGCTCCTTGCGAAAGTCTTGGGCTCTGTCTTTGATAAGATGGGAGACTTCGTCACTCTCTCGCATACATGGGCAGCCAGAGAGCATGTGGACTATATCTCCGAGACAGAGGAACTTCTCGATCTGGGACGTGGGAATAAGTTTTGCCAAGGCAGCGTGGTGCTTCGCGCCGGACATCTCAGTGCAACCGGCACGTTCCACCCCGCAAAAAATGTTATCGAAGGCGTACAGTGGCTGGAAGCCCATGATATCAAGCCTATCTTTCAACTTTATGATACCTATGTAATGTGGGACTTCAAACATAAAATTCTTGATGCCGGTATCGCGAAAATGAGGCCGTACGTCTTCAATCTCCATCTCGGCAAACATCACGCCCATACGATCCACAAGGATCCCTGGTCCTACCTGCAGCTCATTACGAACTACAATATGGTAAGTGCAACAGAGCCTGACTCAATTGTTGGAGTTTACCCAGGCGGCCGAAACTGGCTTCCGATTGTCGTGCTCGGTCTCCTCATGGGAACACAACTCATACGGGTAGGGATCGAGGACTGTTACTGGGTTTATCCTCACAAAGATGAGATCATTAAGAAGAACTCTGATATGGTCAGACTGGTTCGCGAGATTGCCGAAAGGCTTGGCCGGCGAGTAGTAACTGATCCAAAAGAGGCACGTGATATACTGGGCTTAAAGCTCACATCAACACAATGAGCTTGATGTAAAACAAGACAGTCCGGTCAGTAAAATCGGACACAGGGGGAGGTAAAAAATGAGTGAGATATCGAGAAGGAATTTTATGAAGCTTGCCGGAATTACGGCTGTATCGGGTGCAGCAGGAACGCTCGGCGTTCCGGATGTGGCAATGGGCAAACAAAAAGTGGCCGATATGTCAAAAGGGACAAAGGTGAGCGGAGACATCGCCCAAGTGGGTAAGCGGCTGCGTGAGGGAGCCCTCACTTCAGAAGCTTTAACCAGGGGTTATCTGGAGAAAATCAAACAATTTGAACCGAAACTGAACGCCTTCATTACGCTCACAGCGGATCAGGCATTAACTGCCGCTGCGGCCCTTGACGCGGAGTTGAAGGAGGGAAAGGACCGCGGGCCGCTCCATGGCATTCCCATCGTTGTCAAAGATATCTACGACACCGCAGGTGTGAAGACTACTGTAGGATCTAAATTCTTCGAGAACCGCATCCCGCAGGAAGACGCCACTGTTGTGCAGCGTTTAAAAGCCGCCGGGGTTGTCATATTGGGAAAGACAAATATGAATGAGTTTGCAGCTGGCATCTCGGGACAAAACCAGTTTTACGGCGATACGCACAACCCCTGGGATCTGAGCCGTTCTCCGGGGGGGTCATCCAGCGGCACCGGCGCCACCATCTCTGCCGGCCTTTGCCTGGGAGGCATAGGCACCGATACAGGGGGCTCCATACGCGTTCCCGCCGGATGGTGCAGCATAGTGGGCCTGCGCCCGACTTACGGCCTTGTCAGCCTCCACGGCATCTATCCCCGGGCTTACAGCCTTGATACCGCAGGGCCTCTGGCAAGAACCGTGGCTGATACCGCCCTGCTCATGGATGCCATGGCGGGCTTCGATCCCAACGACCGCCACTCATCCCTTTATCAGCTGAACGGCAGTTATTCCGCCCAACTGGGAAAGGGGATAAAGGGGATGCGCATCGGGATTGTCAAAGACTACACCTACAAGGACGTAGATCCCCAGATCGCCTCCGCCGTCCAGTCGGCCGTGGATACGCTCGCCAAGCTTGGCGCACGGATTACAACGATCGAGATTCCGGTTCTGGTGTCTCTGGATTACCGGGCCTTGTTCAACAATATACTGCTTTACGAATTCAACCAGATCATGGGCGAGCAGTACCGCGCCGCCGCGGAAAGACAAAAAATATTCGGCGCCTTTGTTCAAGCGAATATCGAGACAGGGGCGAAAATCTCCCGTGACACCTACAAAAAAGTACAGAAAGAGCGGCCGTACCAGATAGCGCAGGTCAGGGAGGCGTTCAAAAAAGTGGACGCCCTCATCACCCCCACGTTGCCGATGATGGCTCCGCCCCTGGCGGCAGGATCCGCCGCTTATGGCCAAGGGTGGCAGTTCACGCTGCCCTTCAGCTTCCTTGCCACGCCTTGCGTATCGGTGCCGTGCGGGTTCAGCAACGAAGGGCTCCCTATCGGACTGAATATTGTCGGAAACCATTTTGAGGAAGCACTGATTTTAAGGATTGCTGCTGTCTTTGAGGCAGCTACAAATTTCCATAAAAAGCATCCACCGCTCTATGGGGGAGGAGGTGTATAAAGGAGAAAGGCAAACCATCTTTCTTGCTTTAAGTTCTTACAAACATTATAGACTCCGCCACCTCAAATAGGCGGCGGTTATACCAGGAGGTAGCGATGAAAACAGTGGTTTTTCAGAGGAATCTTAAAAGGGCTTTAACAGTAATTATAGTGCTCGCAGCAATTGCGGGTATGTGCGGAGTCTGGGGAAAACAAAAAGCTTTTGCCCAGGAAAAATATCCTGCGAGGTCCATAGAGTTCATCGTTCCCTGGGGACCTGGCGGAGGAGCTGACCAGCTTGCCCGAAAGACGGGAAACTTGCTGGAGGGAGTACTGAATGTTCCTGTCCCTGTGATCAATGTGCCGGGGGCTACGGGGGGGACCGGTATGGCCAAGTTGCTCGCAGCGCAAGCAGAGGGCTATTCAATGGCAGTCTATATCGCCGACTCTCACGCCTTACTGGCCACATCCACACCGAAATGGAAACTGAACGATATCATCCCTATTGCGAGGATGATCAAAGCACCGTCCTTCCTTTTTGTCGCACAAAACAGCCGGTTTAAGACCTGGGCAGACTTTGAAAAAGAAGCCAAGGCAAAGCCCGGCACATTGAAGGTAGCGACGTTGGGGTTTGGAAGTGTGGATGACATCACGTTGACATACCTGGAGAGCAAGGGGATCAAGGTGGTTCAGGTCCCCTATTCCAACCCGGGTGAACGCTATGTTTCA
>JBFLYJ010000187.1:0-6495 GCA_040756635.1 Nitrospirota bacterium | reverse complement strand
CTGATAAGATGGATAAAAGCCGACGGCACCGTCATCCCTCCCTGCAGGTTTATTCCACTGGCTGAATCAACGGGATTCATTTCCGAATTAACGCTCACCATGTATGATAAATTGATTGTCGATATAACGATAATCAATGACATCGTCCCTGACCTGTCCGTATCATTCAATGCGTCCGCCAAAGATTTCGAAGACTCCGGACTTGTAGAGAAAATCAGGCGATCTGTTATCAACAAGACTATATCAAGCGGGAAAATTGAGGTCGAACTGACCGAAACAGTCCTGATGGATGAGAATGAGTCTGTACAGAAAAACCTCCTGCTGCTTGATAAACTCGGTGTACGCCTGGCAATGGATGATTTCGGGACAGGCTTCTCTACAATAGACACTCTCAGCAAATGGCCCTTTTCAACCCTGAAAATCGACCAGGGTGTTGTAAGCCGGATGCTGCGTTCCGATAAGGACCTCACTATTATACAGTCGAGTATCCGTATGGCCCACGAACTCGGCCTGGAAGTAGTTGCCGAGGGTATCGAAACAGAAGCGGTTTATATCATACTGCAAAACGCGGGGTGTAAAACCGCCCAGGGATACCTTTTCAGCAGGCCGCTTCCGCTGATAGAATTTCTCAAATTCATGACGGACGGGACCCGCTGGCCGGCCCGTCCTGTCGGATTGATCCATATGGCGCAGCTGGACCACATCCAGTGGCGAAAGGAAGTTATCGATGGCGCATGCGCCCTCACTACCGCCCCTAAAAAGACCCGGATAATCAGAGGCAATCCGAATATGGACCCGTCTCAATGCATGTTTGGAAAGTGGTACTACAGCGCGGGCCGGAAATTTGAGGGACTGGAATCTTACGACAGGATGGAGAGACCCCATAAGCAGCTGCACAAACTGGGGGCGGACCTTATCAAGACGGCACGCCGGAGCACTCATAAAGAAGAACTTTTGCCGATGATTAAAAAACTCACATCCGTGTCAATCGAGGTATTGAGCCTTCTTCAGCAGCTCGAGAATGAAATAATCATGTCTCCCGACGGGGTGTACGAAAGCGTCCATTCAGGGGCATTGTTCAACAAGATTTTAAAAGGTGAGCTCAATAAAGTTAAGTGGTCCGGTAAATTCAGCGTCGGGATCAAGTCGATCGATGAACAGCACAAACAGATAGTCGAGATGATCAATCTAATGGTCGAGTATGCAAATACCAGTCTGGTCAGAGAAAGCACAGCACAGACGTTAAAGGCCCTGGGGAGATACTGCATTACGCATTTTGACGAAGAAGAGGCTCTCATGACCAGGTATAACTATCCGGACATCGAAAGACACAAAGAGCTTCATTATGAATTCAGAACAAGGATCGCTTTGTTCCCTGTTGACCCGAATGAGGAAATTGCAACAGTCATCGCGGAGTATTTAATGGACTGGCTTGTAAACCACATGCTGAAAGATGACATGCAATACAAAATCTTCTTCGAAGAACAGGGCCTTCTCGATAAAATAAATTTGCAGAAAACCTGTTAGTCTCCGGGCCCCTTTCCTGCGGCTTTTTCAGGAAAATCGGGTTCACATCCGATATCCCCGAAGGTCCGACAACGCATAAGCGAAAATCAGGAATACGACCCTGATGATCCATCCCCCGTACCTTTCTTTCTTATGAAGGTGACGAAGTCATACGGGATGCTGCTATGCTTAAGAGAAACGTAAGGAGACAAATTCCTCAGGGCGAATTCCCGAAGCTCCTCCGGATATACGTAATGGAGCTGAAAATCCTTATGCGGGTCGTGGGCCGAGAGCGCGTTAAAGGCCATCGCCCTTCCGCAGTGATCAAAGAGCCTCTTCAGAACGTTCCTGATCGTTTCATCAACACCCGCTATACGAAGGTTAAACACCGCGCAAAGAAAGATATAATCAAAATCCTCTTTAAGCGCGTCCTGCTCTATATCAAACACCTCAAACCTGCACTCCGGGAATTTCCTCCTGGCCAGCTCTATCAAATTGCCGTTGATATCAAAGCCCGTATACGACACAGGGATGTCTCTGTCTTTGAGGAACTGGTAGAAGTCCCCTTTGCCGCACCCGTAATCAAGCACCTTCTTCCCCCTTATCTCTGGGGCGACGGCGAGCAGGGCCTCATAACGGTGAAGCTGTCCCTCTACGGAATGTCTTACCGCCTCAGGCCTGTCGCCATACATACGGAACGACCTGTCAAAAAAGGATATAACGTATTCTTTATACAGCTCATCCATTTACGAGAGTCTCCACTCTGTCCGCCGGCGCGTTCATATCACTCATAAGGGGACTTGCGCGCCGGCCATCCCCTCACGCCCTCATGCACGAGGCCCCTCATTAATAGAATTATATCAAAGGATTTTCAGAGGTCAACCGGAAAGAAGCGAAATATTTGCTACTTAGACAGGCCCTGAATGATTTGCCGATACGGCAGGGCGCGGGATTAGGTCTGCTGTTTTTGCTTCAGGGAGAATATCTTCAGTCCATTTATCTCTCCATTTGTTACTTCTTGATACTGAGATAAAAATTCCGGTACGCTGTCTGTATCACCCCACAAGAAGTAGTAATCGATGCCGAACTTATCCAGTTCATTTTCGAGGTCCCTGTCGCTGATGCCTTCCCTCGCCTGTCCGTAGTACCTGCTCTTTAACCAATAGGACAAACGGAAGGTGCGGTGCCACGAATCGTGTACGGAAGAATTCACTCGCTCTCTGTTGGAGGCGATGTTGCCTTTTATATCATACCGCCGTGCCAGCTCAACACCGAAGTCGTGCATCTCGGAGTTAAGATTGTTTCTGACTACATCGACGGAGGATTTCACGGGCGTCACCATAAAAGAGAGGATGAAACATGTAGTCAATATGCCTTTAATCAGGCCCTTTCTGAAAAACTCCTGCTTATACAACTCATGAAGCACCCTGCCTCCCATGAGCAGAAGAAGTATATTCACTATCCATAAATACCTCGTCTCAAAATGGAAGGGGAAATAGCCCCCTGTAAATAAAATTACGGTCAATAACGGATAAAGCAGATCGCGGCTTAAAAACAAACGGTTAAAGGGCTGACGAAAGACCAGAAGTACATATATAAGGACAACAGCGATCGACAGCCTGGAATATGATTCAAATATGCGGAGACTTTCAAAGAAATTCTCAATAAGGTTATCGACATAATGGCGGAATAATCTTCTCGACTCAAGCGGGCTCCATGACTTTTTCCTGGCGTAGGTTGGATCTTCATAGATGACAAAGGCGGTCTCATTGGGCGGCGCAAAAAAACCTTCAAAGAATATGGGGTCCCCCTTCTCAAGGGTAGCGTGCTCGGATTCCGGTCCCAGCGAGGCAAAGACACCCTTACCCATGTTCGAGAACGTAAGATGGTTATATTTTTTGCTGATCAGAGCGATCCAGACACCGCTTATCAGAAAAAAGGTGATCAGTCCCGCCATGACGCTCTTCAGGACCTTCTTTCGTTGCTCGGTAACAGGGTTTGAGAAATAATGACACGCGTTAATCAGCAAAAAATGGGACAGGAAAAACGGGAACCCATAGGGTTTGGAAAAATACGCGAACGCGCCAAGCACGCCGCCTGATACGGCATGCGACACCCTGTCAGGGAAGTCTTCCCGGAACACGATATCAAGGTAATACACAAGCACGCACAGCAGGAGGAAATCCATCGGTTCGATCAAAGAGATGAACACAAGAATGGGCACCAGCGGGACCATGACGATGCTCCTGATGCCGTCGCTCATTTCAAACCTGAACGACAGCTTCCATATCCCGATAATGGTAAGATACCCGAAAAATACGTGCAGTGAATTGACGGCAAACAGATGGCTCGAGCCCGCATACAGGAAAGGCACCAGCAGCCAGGATAGGAGCGGTCCCCAGTATCCGTTTACCGCGTTGCCGAAGTCCCCGCTCACATATTTTTCCGCGATGCTTAAATACAGAGTGGTGTCGCCAGTCATTCTTTCGTAATGAAAGAAAAAAACCGTGATGAGCGAATACGCGATCAGATCAATTACGAGTATGACCGTGCCGGACGGAAATTTACGCTTTATATCATTCATCGTCCTAATCCACTTTATTTAATAACTTCAGTCTTAAACTGTTTGAACGGTTATTCCCAGGGTATCGCAAAATATGTTGTTTCACCCAACCTGCTCCCGGTTAGTGAATAAAGCATGCTGGAAGGAATATTATACTATTATTTAACGGAGCTTCAATCCCGGTCGCACTAATAATTGCTCTGAAAATCCTGAGCATGTAGAATAAATATACGATGAATAACGATCCCAACCCGCAGGGCAAGGGCCTTGTCCTCCTACTTAATGACGTCGCGTCGAGCAGGCCGATCATAAATGTTCCTCCCAAGAAAATCGACCAGATCGCAGGGGAACTCTTTACATCGATGTTCGTGCTCGAAAGCGAGTTCTCTTTCAGGCCGGTCATGGGCAGGGAATATTATCTCTACCGCAAGGAGAACCGTTTCCGTTTGACGCCGGTCGGCCCGGAACAGTGGCCCGGCGAACTGTTCGGCCGTTTTATCGGCAGGTGCATGCTTGAGAGGGACATTACCTGGACACTTGAGATGGATGAGCACGCGGCACTGGACCGGGGGCTGAATAAGTTTATCCAGGAAAAGAAACAGGCCTTTGAAAAGACGCTGGAGACAGCCGGACAACTCGGGGACGTACTGCCTGTCTATTGTGATTCAATGCCGTACTATCAAAGATTGTTCGCCTCTGCCCTCGCCTGCTCGCTCGGCATATCAATGCGGCTAAGCGGCATTAAAGACCTGACATACCGCGAGGCCCAAAGGATGCTGGAATAACAGTTCAAGCGGTTTGACCCTTATTTCCTGTCCGCTATGAATGAACCTTACAATTGCATTAAATTACTCATGTAAGGAGAGCGGCCTTGTGCATTTTGCAGTCCTGACACTATCGCATTTAAATATTCACTTTTGTAATTACACCATGCATTTTTGCAGGCGGAAATTCGTAAAACTTGATAAATGTAGGCATCGTCCTTTTGATTAATGAGAACATTTTCCAGACCGGGTTTCCGGTGGAGATGTCCTCATGTCCGTAATATATCGCCCTTTCATCTATTCCGGCCTGTTTCATTACATCTTCAGCCGATATTATTTCCATATATCCTGCCTGTATCTCAAACATTCGCAGGCCTTTGTCTATGTCCTCCTTAAAGTGACCTGTCAGACCGTAAGGATCGCTCCGGACCACTACCGATAGCAGAATATTGTCCTCATATATAATGCCGTGAAGAAACATGGTCTGTCTGATATACGAGGGAATCATATTGACGTCCCTGATCAGATAGAGGGCGGTTCCTTTAAGCTTGGGGACAGCCGCGTAGGCCTCCCTGAATTTTTCGATGAATTCCTCAAGCGGCATGAAACTCATCGCCCTGTAAAGCCTCTTCTGTCCCTGTGTGAAGATGAGGATCGTAGCAAACGGAAGGGACGCAAGTACAAGCGACCAGTAACCGCCGTGAGGGACCTTATATAAGTTGGCAGAGAAAAACAATGTATCCACACAAGTTACAAGAAACGAGAGAAATGAAAGGAGCGGTTTATTCCTGAGATGGAAAATCCATACCATCATGATGCCAGTGATGGTCATCGTGCCTGTAACTGCAAAACCATAGGCCGACGCAAGGCTGCTCGATTCTCCGAATTTGATCATTATCAGAAGGACCGCTGCCAGCAGAAACCAGTTGACCGAAGGGACATAGATCTGGGACTTCATCTCGTCTGAGGTATAGTTTATTTTGAACATAGGCATTATTCTTGTAGTAATAGCCTGATAAACTATTGAAAATGTGCCGCTGATCATGGCCTGCGAGGCGATAATGGTGGCGGCG
Organism: Nitrospirota bacterium; assembly: GCA_040756635.1. Taxonomy (GTDB): domain Bacteria; phylum Nitrospirota; class Thermodesulfovibrionia; order UBA6902; family UBA6902; genus UBA6902. Next base: position 589 of record JBFLYJ010000187.1, on the reverse strand, counting down.
ATACTGAGGAGTAAAAAAGGTACGTACAGGCCTTTCGCGTGGTACATGACCATCTCGAAAAGGACGTTTTTCGCGTCCGGATGTCCCATTAAAAAGGCCCCCTGCCCAAGGTAGTTCACTGAAAGGGCGATAAAAACGCCTGTCCACGCGTGTCTGATCGGTTTTGCGCCGAGATGTCCCATGTCCGCATAGAGGGCCTCGCCCCCGGTCGCGCAGAGAAAAATTTCACCGAGCACTATAATACCCATCCATCCGTTATTCATAAGAAACCGGATGCCGAACCAGGGATTAATGGCCGCCAGCACCTGCGGGTTATCCGTAACAGCGACTGCCCCGAAACATATCAGGGCCAGAAACCAGACCAGTGTGACGGGGCCGAAAGCGAAAGCGACTTTTTCGGTCCCCCTGCTCTGAAACGAGAACAGGATCAAGGCGATGATTCCCGCAAGGAGTACAATTACCGTACGCGAGATATTTTCAAATCCGGGCACAAGCGCTATGCCCTCAACAGCGCTCAGTATGCTGATCGCGGGGGTGATCACCCCGTCACCCATCAGGAGTGAAATACCGACAAATGAGAGCATCACCA
>JBFLYJ010000186.1:0-6510 GCA_040756635.1 Nitrospirota bacterium | reverse complement strand
TCTGCCCATGGCCTTCAGCGTCTCAATGTGAAGTTCAAAGGCTGTCATGAGTTTAGGTTCGAATACAGCATGGTGGGCATCGTACTTGCTCCAGTCCATGTGGATAAGACGACCGGAATCTTTCAGTTCGTCGAACACGGGAGTTCCGGGCAGCGGCGTCAGCATCATAAACTGTATGGAGTCAATATCGAGTTTTTTTGCGAAAGTTGCCGTGTTTCTGATGGTGTTTATATCATCCGTGTCCGAACCCAGTACGAACATCCCATGAATGCGTATCGAATGTTTTTTCACTGACCTAATCGAGTTTTCAATATCTTCAAGCCCCTGGCCTTTATTGTACAGCGACAGGGTGGCCGGGTTAATTGACTCAAACCCTATGTAGACCGCGAAACATCCGGACTTCTTCATGAGAGTGAGCAGTTCAGGGTCTCTGGCAACATCAGTCCTGACCTGGGCGCTCCACTCTATTTTTATCTTGTTGTCGATAATTGCCTGGAGTAATGTTTTTGTCCTTTTCTTGTTTGCAGCGAAATTATCATCTATGAAAAAGACATGGTTTTTCTGGGGAGCGGCTGCCTTCAGCTCTTCTATTATGCGGTCGAGCGACTTGAAACGGTACTGCCTGCCGAACATCGGGATAACAGAGCAGAACCTGCACGCGAAAGGACATCCCCTCGACGTCGCGACCGGTGTTACCTTGGCTTTCTCCGACCACTTATAAACGAGACTGAAGTCAGGGACCGGGGCCTCGTTTAGGTCTTTGAGCAGGTCCCTGGGAGGATTATGCACGATTTCATGATTGCTGTTTTTAAATGACAGGCCCTTGATGGAGTCCAGGGGTTTGCCTGTATTGAGGTGGTCGAGCAGTTCAACCAGGGTCTCTTCTCCTTCACCCCTGACCACATAATCAGCATACAAAAGGCTTTCATCCGGCAGAAACGTCGGATGTACGCCGCCAAGTGCAACGGGTATCCCGAGTCTGGTGTATTTTTCCGCTAACTGAAACGCCCTTGTCGCGGTAGCGGTAATAGCGGAGATGCAGATCATGTCCGCATCTTCGAGCTGTTTCCAATCAGGGACAACAAGGTCTTCAATAAAGACTTTTGTATTATATCCGCGGTCCTTTAAGATAGTGGCCAGCAGTATTGTGCCGAGCCGGGGCAGAGCCGTAAAGCTGAAAATATGAGACCCCGGTGATTTTGCTTCTATAAAATAAATATTTTTCATCCGATTTTTTAAAACCTTTTCTTTCTTGACTGGACTATATCCAGTCCGCTTTAAGTTGTATAAATCATATCACAGATTGCCTCATTTAACAATGTAACATCGCTTTGTCCGGCCGCGTATCGTCATCATAATTCATAACTAATGACGACTGCAGCATTTATGCCTCGACGTTACGAAGTCTGAATGTTTCGATAAAAAAAGGGTGAGGAATAAACCTCACCCTTTTGGGAGTATCTAAACGTTCAGGCCGGCTTAGTACATTCCGCCCATACCGCCCATGCCGCCCATGCCTGCAGGCATTTCCGGTGCTTTCGACTCTTCCGGGATGTCGGCTATCATGACGCTGGTGGTCAGCATCAGCGCGGCAACCGAAGCTGCGTTCTGAAGGGCGTATCTTGTCACCTTTGTCGGGTCTATGATGCCTGATTTCATCATGTCACAATATTCTTCCGCATTGGCATCAAAACCGAAATTTTTATTGTCATTGCTTTTTACTTTTTCAACGATTACGGAACCCTCAAGTCCGGCATTGGCTACAATCTGTCTGATAGGTTCTTCGAGGGCCCTCCTTACAATGTCTATTCCGACCTTCTGGTCAACGTCATCGACCTTGACTTTGTCCAGGATCGGGAGTGCCCTTAACAGTGCTACACCACCGCCGGCCACAATCCCTTCTTCAACAGCTGCGCGTGTCGCATGAAGGGCGTCTTCAACTCTCGCTTTTTTCTCCTTCATCTCGGTTTCGGTTGCAGCACCAACGTTGATTACCGCTACTCCTCCGACTATCTTTGCCAGGCGCTCCTGGAGTTTCTCCCTGTCGTAATCGGAAGACGTTTCATCGATCTGGGCCTTGATCTGCTTTACCCGGCCCTTGATCTTGTCGGTATTGCCGGCGCCTTCAACGATAGTAGTGTTTTCCTTGTCGACGGTGATCTTTTTCGCCCTTCCAAGGTCGTTTAACGTTACGCTTTCGAGTTTTATTCCGAGGTCCTCAGCTATCAGCGTTCCCCCGGTGAGGATCGCGATGTCTTCAAGCATTGCTTTTCTTCTCTCGCCGAATCCGGGGGCCTTGACCGCACAAACCTGAAGCGTACCGCGGAGCTTGTTTACAACGAGGGTGGCAAGGGCCTCGCCTTCCACTTCTTCCGCTATTATCATTAAAGGTCTGCCCATCTTTGCGGTCTGTTCAAGAATCGGCAGGAGGTCCTTCATGGAGCTGATCTTCTTTTCGTGGATCAGGATCAGCACATCTTCAAGAGAACATTCCATTCTCTCCGGGTCAGTAACGAAATAAGGTGATATATATCCTCTGTCAAACTGCATACCTTCCACTACATCTAGGGTCGTCAGCATGCTCTTTGCTTCTTCTACGGTAATGACGCCGTCTTTTCCGACTTTGTCCATCGCGTCTGCAATCAAATTGCCGATCTCGGAGTCGTTATTGGCAGATATCGTTCCTACCTGCGCAATTTCTTTTTTGTCCTGAATGGTCTTGCTGTTATTCTTCAACTCGCCGACGATAGCTTCAACGGCCTTTTCTATACCTCTTTTGATTTCCATGGTATTTGCGCCGGCTGCCGCGTGTTTCATCCCTTCTTTATAAATGGCATACGCGAGCACTGTGGCAGTTGTTGTCCCGTCTCCGGCAACATCGGATGTCTTGCTGGCGACTTCCCGGACGAGCTGAGCTCCCATGTTTTCATATGGGTCTTTAAGTTCAATTTCCTTGGCTACGGTAACGCCGTCTTTAGTAATTGTCGGGGCACCGAATTTTTTATCAAGGATTGCGTTTCTTCCTTTTGGTCCCAGAGTTGACTTTACGGCGTCACTCAGGGTTGTTACGCCTTTGAGTATTTTCTTTCTTGCATCTTCATCAAAAAGCAACTGTTTTGCCATTTTATCCTCCTTCTGAACTAGACATATTTTGTTTTATTATTTTTGCACAATTCCAAGGATATCGTCTTCTCTGAGTATCAGATATTCCGTTTCGTCGATGTTTATCTTTGAACCGGAATATTTTTCAAAAAGCACGATATCTCCTACTTTTACTTCCATCTTCTGGACCTTGCCATCATCTGTGATCTTTCCTGAGCCAACTGCTACGATTTCCCCCTTCTGCGGCTTTTCTTTTGCAGTGTCGGGGATAAAAAGCCCTCCTGCACTTTTTTCTGGTTCTTCTGAGTATTTAACCAGTACCCTGTCTTTGAGAGGTTTTAAGTTCATATTCATTTCTCCTTTCTCGTTAAGATGAAATATCCTTTTGATGGTTAATGGTTTTGCAGAGTTATTAGCACTCAAACGAGGCGAGTGCTAATATAATATTAATTAGTTACTAAAACAAGGCCATATAATTGCGGTTAATCTCGAATAAAGTAAATAATAAGTGATTATAAGCATTAAACTCTAAATTACTCAAAATTGCTGATTTTTTATCACAACTGGGATTTATCGATTAACGCAAAGCAATTACGGGAGCAATTAAGAAACTATCGATAATTATTAATAAAAATTTACCTTCTTCTTTTTTTAAGAAAAAATTTTATCATAAGAATACCGAAAACAAACCCGCCTATATGCGCAAACCATGCTATCCCGCCATGAGCGCCGGTGCCGTGACTAACTAATCCATTGACAAACTGAATTACTATCCAGAATCCAATAACAATCATTGCCGGAAGTCTTATCACCTGAACGAAAAAAATAAAAAAGAACAGGGTGTGAACTCTTGCATGTGGAAAAAGGAGAATATATGCCCCAAGAATTCCAGATACAGCACCGCTTGCCCCGATCATGGGAACTGTTGATCCGGAATTTGTGAGGGCGTGAGCGTATGCGGCTACCACTCCACTTAAAAGATAAAATATTATGAACCTGATAGCTCCTAGTCTGTCCTCAATGTTATTTCCAAAGATCCAGAGATAAAGCATATTGAAGCCGATATGAAGAAGGCCTCCATGCATGAACATGGACGTGAAGACTGTCAAAAGAGGATGCAGTGGTTGCGCGGAATTGAATGTCAGTAGGGAATAAGGGATCGCACCATATGCATGTGTGATATGCTGTGAATCGGACGGCGATATAAGCTGAAATATGAATACGATGCTATTGGCTGTAATGATAGCAATTGTTACAAAAGGAAAGTGCTGAGTAGGGTTATCGTCCTTAAACGGAATCATTGATTTTGACCATAACTAAATATAAATTGAATTGTCAAATTAGGCTTTCCCAAACGGTCGGCAAATGAATGGTATTGATTACACGATAAGTGACCGGGATCTTTTCAAGCCCGCCGCCGGTTATGCGAATATTGTCTTCACATACTGTATGATATAATAAAATCGAAAGGAGGGGGCGACAGGCCTCGACGGGGGTTATGAGGTCTAAGTTGCATGCCGTGGCACTGCCACCACGTAAAAAGGCAGTAAAAAACACAAACGCCAACAACGAACTGGCACTCGCCGCTTAATTAAGCAGCGCGCTTCCCGGGGAATACCTGCTACCCTGAAGGGGCGTCAATCAGCAGGCTGGTCTGATGGGGCCGCCCTTGACCGTCAGGCGAGATTAAGAGGGATAAGTCCCGGAAAAGTCTTCACGCCGGCGTTTCCGGTTCTGAAAATTAACAGGCATGATAAGCATGTAGACGCTTAGAAGTAGTGCTTCCGGACCCGGGTTCGATTCCCGGCGCCTCCACCACTAACGTACATTCAAAGGCGGTATTTCCCGCCTTTTATTTGGTCTGAGGGCAACATAGAATAAAGGGGGGGAACCGCCTTGCAATACGGCATTGCAATTAAACTGAATTTTCGGTTATTTTAACCACTCAATAAATTGTATCAGTGTATTTATATTTTATTTGAAAGGTAGAGGTTATGGCTTATCCAAAAGTACTTGCAATGATTATGGCGGGCGGCCGGGGGGAAAGGCTTTTCCCTCTCACCTTTGAGCGTTCCAAGCCTTCTGTCCCGTTCGGCGGCCGGTATCGTATTGTTGATTTTGTCCTCAGTAATCTTATTAATTCGCAGATATATTCCATATATCTGCTCGTTCAATATAAGTCACAGTCGTTAATTGAATATATTAGGGAAAACTGGGGACTGTCCGCTGTTATGAGCAATCATTTTGTCACGGTTGTTCCGCCCCAGATGAGGTATGGACCTGACTGGTTTCAGGGCACGGCGAATGCCGTTTTTCAGAACCTCAATCTTATACGCCAGCACAAACCCGAGCTGGTGATTGTCTTTGGAGCCGACCATATATATAGGATGGACATAAGGCAGATGATCGATTACCATATAGAATGCAGCGCTGATGTTACAGTGGCCGCAATGCCGGTACCGATAGGACAGGCAAGCGCTTTCGGCATAATCGACACTGAAGAAAGCGGCCGGATAAAGGCCTTCATAGAAAAACCTCAGAACCCGCCGCCGATGCCTAATGATCCTACCAGGGCCTACTGCTCAATGGGGAATTATATTTTCAATACGGACGCACTTATTAAGGGACTTATCCAGGCTGAGAGGAACAAGCAGAATGATTTCGGTAAGCATGTCATCCCTAATTTGCTGAATGATGGTAACAAACTGTTTGCATATGACTTTGCTACGAACAATATTGCAGGGACCAGACCCTATGAAGAGCAGGGATACTGGAGGGACGTTGGTTCAATAAAGGCCTTTTGGGAGGCGCATCAGGATATGCTTGGCGAAGAACCTCTTTTCGAAATTAATAATGCGAACTGGCCTATACGTCCTGCTCGGAATGAGATGCCTGCTACAAAAATAATCGGGGGAGAAATCAGTAACAGCATAATTGCCGAGGGGGTGTTGATAAACAGGTCGAAGATCTCTAATTCGGTCATCCGCCGCGGAGTAGTCATCGAAGATGGAGTCGAAATAAGGGACTCCATTATAATGGACTACGTGGTATTGAAAAAGGGGTGCAGTCTGAATAAAGCCATTGTCGATTCATTTAATATAATCGAAGAGGACGTGCATATCGGATATGATATCAAGAAGCCGTACTGGCGTGCCCATCTGGACCCATCGGGGATTTCCGTCATAGCGAGTGAGAAGCAGACTTCAAGATTGTAATGCCTTATATTCTTCAAGCAGATTTATTAGATTGATTTACGGTCATCTCCAGATGCAGCATAGGATTCAAGATGTCAGGGGTTCTGTGAAAAACTGGGGACAGAGGAAGTGTGGCAAAGCAGAAAAATCGGTTTGAAGATTGCACGTATAAACAGATATTAATTGTTGAATTTGCGGATAAGAGAAAAAGGAG
>JBFLYJ010000185.1:0-6513 GCA_040756635.1 Nitrospirota bacterium | reverse complement strand
CTTCCAGTTCATTTTCATATATGAGGTCTTCCCATCCGCGGTCGAGAATTTCATTGTACGACTTATCAGTAAATTTCTTTATGGCATGGTTTATCCTTATTATCTTCCCCTCTTCATTGGTAAGTATGATAATGTCTCCAAGCGAGTCCATAACCTTCTGCTGCTCTTTATGTGCGATTTCGACTGCCCTGAAAAGTTTGTTCAGTTCCGCGTTGTTTTTGATCAGCTCCTCCTGCTTCAGCGCAACTTCAGCCTCTGCCTGCCTGCGTTTTGTTATGTCCTCCCCGGAACTCAGCGTGCCGATGATAGTGCCTCTTCTGTCCCTCAGGATGGTATTTTGCCAGGCGATTATTTTTTCCCTGCCGTCACGGGTCAATACGGTATTTTCATAATATCCGAATGAAGTGGTTTCACCGGCCATCAGATAGTCAAAGGCGGCACTTACTTCCTCCCTGGACCTTTCGGGGACAAAGTTATCAAACCAGTTTTTTCCGACGATCTCTCTTTCCTCTTCATAACCGAGGATATCGCACCCTCTTTTGTTTATAAGCGTGACCTTCCGGTCAACGTCTATCGCCAGCAGCATTACGCCGGCGATATCCAGATAATTCTGGGCCCTGTCGCGCTCTGCCAGCAGTCTCTCCTCGATCAACTTCCGGTCGGTAAGGTCATTTGATACATGTACAACCTGTATCAGACGGCCGGTATTATCGATTATGGGAGACGTGGACACTTCCACATATCTTATTTCGCCGTCCTTTGAATAGTGCCTGTGTTCGGCTGACGAGTACTTGCCGGTATTCATGGTTTCCTTGAGGGGGCAGCTGTCATGGGGCGGGCCGCAGGGATGCTGCTGCTTGTGGGTCACCTCATGACATGTCTTCCCAATGACTTCCGCTTCTTTCATGCCGTATTCCTTAAGAAAGATAGCGTTGGCCCCGATGATTGTAAAATTGTTTACGTCGATAATGGCCACGGACTCGTTCATGCTGTTTAACACTGTTTTGGTAAATTCGTACGAGCTTCTCAACTCGTCCCGTGAAACGGTCGTGTCCTTCAATCGGCCGGCCATGGCATTGAATGTCATCCCGAGTTCTCCGATTTCGTCATCCGTCCTTACCCCGACTTTTGCATCAAAATTACCGCTGCCTATCTGTCTTGACGTTTCAACAAGCTCTGAAAGGGGTTTAGTCACCCGCCTGGCGAAAATAATCGCGGTAGCGCATCCGAAGACCAGGACGCCGGCAACTATCTTTAATATCAGGGTGACAATATCGGCAACGCTCCCCCGGATAAAGGACTCGGATATCCCGACGTGCACGGCGCCAAGATCGCCTTTCATTATAGGGGCGGCTATGTCGTACATGGTCATACCTTCCGATTCGAAAGACTTTAGGCTGTACTCATCAGAGGACCCGGGGATATTTATATTGATCAGGCCGACCGGAAAGCCGTCCTTGAACGAATGCGCAGGGACCGCTCCATGGCTGTCCCTTATAAATATATATTCCACGTCGCTGTCCTCTACCTGGTCATCGATCATCATCTGGAGGTTGAGAATATGCTCCGTAAGCAGGTGATCGGAGCTGGCATCGGCCAGATGTTTTGCTATGTAAATACCTTTTTCCTGGATCTCCAGTATGAGCTTCGAAGTCAATGCCGACCTCACAAAAAAGATGAGCAGCAGACCCAATAAAAGTATTATCCCAAGCGTGCCCGCCAGAAATTTATGGCCCAATTTGAATCTGAACAAATTCACAGCTTAACCGTCCTTATATTTGGCGATCCATTGCTTCATCTCCCTGATCGATTCATACGCGCTGTCGTCTATGGACACGAATTTTTCCACCATCATGCCTTCCAGAATTTTTTTCCCTTCCTCGTCATTGTGGGCGTTCAGAAAGATCTGTCTTAAACTTTCCTTTAACTGCGCGTCCATCCCGGGATGAATTACGATCGGAGGGATGCCGTACGGCAGAGACTTTTTAATTATCCTCGTCCGGGAAGTGTATTGAGGATTTGTCCGGTTTTCATATTCCCAGATGAGACTGTCCACAGCAGCACCGTCAACAACGCCGGTAGCGACCGCTTTGATCGATTTGTCATGAGCATGCGCGTAATCGAAACTCTTGAAAAAGGTTTCGGGTGTTTCATTCATCCGGGCCAGCATGTAGGTAGGCACGAGCTTCCCGGTATTGGACAGGGGATCGGTAAAGGCAAAGGTCCTGCCCCGCAGCTGCTCAAAACTGTTGACCGGGCTGTCTTTCGGTACGATGATGTATGAATAATAGACGGTCCCGCCGTATGCTACAGGGGCCGCCAGAAGCTCCATCCCGAATTCCCCGTGCCCGTCAACATACGGACCGCCGCACACAAAGGCGAGATCCACATCTCTCTGTTTGACGAGGGCGTTAATTTCCGCATAATCCTCCCTGTCAACAAATTCAACTCTTTTACCGAGCTTTTTCCCGATATAATCGAGTAGCTGTTTGTAATAATAGAAGCCTTCTTTGGGTGTGATCATGCCTCCTACGGCGATACGGAGGGGGGAGCCGCTTGTCCGTGCCGACGCTGCTTTGAGATCTATCTTTCGGGAAAGGTCTATCTTCCTGGTGTCCTCATCTTTGCTGCAGGCCGATATTCCGCAATAAAGGAGAAGGATGATGCTGAGAAAAATTGTTTTCTTCAATGCGGTTGTCCTCCTAAACTCTAGTCCCGGAAACTCATCAACGGCGATTTATTTTAATACGCCGTTACCGTACTATTAATATCGGACTATGGAGGACGAACCTTAAGACGTTTGTGTCATACTCGTAACTACATATGCTTACAGCTTGGCATGTTCACGGGACGGCAGCTGCACAATCTTGAACCAGTACATGGACAATGCCTTCATCACATCCACCAGGCCTTCAAAAGATACCGGCTTTGTGATATATGAGTTGACGCCGAGGTTGTAGGAACGGTATATGTCCTCATCTGCCTTGGATGTTGTCAGCACAACTATCGGAATCTGTCTCAGATCAGGATCGGATTTGATCTCCTTCAGGGCCTCCCGGCCGTCCTTTCTGGGCATGTTCAGATCAAGGAGAATGAGCCCCGGACGCGGCGCGTCGGCACCGTTACTGTATTTCCCGCGGTGGCACAGATAGTCCATAAGCTCTACGCCGTCTTCGACAAAATGCAGATCATTTGCGAGCCGCGCTTCCTCTAATGCCTCACGGGCCATAAAACGGTCGTCCTCGTCGTCATCAGCCATAAGGATCGTTATTGTTTTTTCCGTATCGTTCATGATGTCAGACCTCCTTGGTTCCTGCAGTCGGGTCCGTCCTGTTTTGCCGGACCTCCAGGTTATTTATTCATCTCTTAGAGAAATTAATATTTCTGCCGTTCTTTTTCAGGATTAAAGTCCCTATCCCTGCGCCGCGGCCTTCCGCCCGGAGCAGGTTTGAAATCTCATCAGGCGGCAGGGGCGGGCTGAACAGGTAACCCTGCACCTCATCGCATCTCTGTCCGCACAGGAAAGCGAGCTGTTCTTCTGACTCTACGCCCTCGGCGACAACCTTTAATTTCAGGCTGTGCGCCATCGAAATAATGGCCTTGACGATAGCAGTGTTATCAGAATCGGTACTGATCTCATTCACAAATGAGCGGTCGATCTTTATCGCGTGAATGGGGAAACTCCTCAGATAACTGAGGGACGAATAGCCTGTACCGAAGTCGTCTATGACAAGCAGCAGTCCCATCTCGGTCAGTTCATTAAGAGAAGCAAATGACGTCTTTGTGTTTTGAAGGACAGTGTTCTCGGTGATTTCGAGAATCAGGTCCCGGGGACTCATCCCGGTCTCACTCAATATCCCGGACAAATCTTTTATGAAATCCTTTTGCTGAAACTGCTGGCTTGACAGATTGACTGATACCGGGACCGGTTGATGGCCTTCAGCCCGCCAGTTATTGCTCTGATCGCAGGCTGTCTTTATCACCCACTCGCTGATAGGAATGATCAGTCCTGTTTCTTCGGCCAGCGGGATGAAATCAGACGGCGGGATGATCCCGTTCTCAGGGTGTATCCACCGGATCAAGGCCTCCATGCCCGTTATTGCTCCGGTGGCGATATCAATCAGCGGCTGGTAATGCAGGACAAATTCATTCCTTTCGAGCGCCCTGCGAAGGTCATTCTCGAGGGTCAGCCTTTCAAAGGCCGCCGCGTTCATGTATTGTTTGTAGTACTGATAGTTGTTCCTGCCGTGCTCTTTTGCGTGGTACATGGCCGCGTCCGCGTTTTTCAGGAGGCTGTCGATCTCCTGCCCGTCAGCCGGATATACGGCTATACCGATGCTTGAGGTGATGAAAATCTCATAGCCGTCCACGTTGAAGGGCCTCGAAATGGTTTCCTTGATTCGGTTTGCCACCCTTGCCGCGTCCTCGATTTCGCCAATTACATTAAGAAGGACGGTAAACTCGTCCCCTCCCAGCCGCGCAAAGAGGTCCGGGCTGTCCCTTGTAACGGAATCGCATTTCCGCATTATCGAGGATAGACGTCCCGCAACTTCTTTCAGCAGCCTGTCTCCCAGGAGGTGGCCGAAGGTGTCGTTTATGCGCTTGAAATTGTCAATGTCCAGAAACAGGACCGCGCTCATGTGCTGGTACCGCTCGGCATTGGCGAGAGCCAGTTTCAGGCGGTCCTGGAACAGGACGCGGTTGGGCAGGTTCGTCAGGCTGTCGTAGAAGGCCATATGATAAATCCGCTCCTCGGTCCGTTTCCGCTCAATGGCGTAACGGATCGAGCGCTCAAGCAGAGGGGCGCTTATCTCGCTCTTGACCAGATAATCCGCGGCCCCTGCCTTCATTGCCTTTATGTCTGTTTCATGATCGCTGACCCCGGTCAACAGGATGAAGGGCGCCCTGCAGCCCTGGCATGAGGCCTTATATAACAGGTCCAGCCCGGTGCGTTCGCCGAGGCGGTAATCGACTATGTATACGTCGTATTTGTTCTCACACAGCATGCCGAGGGCCTCTTCATAGGAGGGTACCCAGTGGAGCGAGTGCTTCAGGCCTCTCGCTTCTGAAAGCAGGTCGCGGGTCACCACATAATCGTCCTCATCGTCGTCGATGAGCAGTATTTTTATCAAATCGTCATTGATCATCAGATTCCGTGCCCGTCTCCTGCGCGGGGAGATCTTTCTGTTCCGGGTGCGGGAGGGTGATTATAAATCTGGCGCCATGTCCCGGGGTACTTTTTGCGCTGATGTGTCCGCCGTGACGAGTCACAATCTTCCTGCAGATGGAAAGGCCTATCCCCGAACCCTCAAATTCACTCCTGCCGTGGAGTCTCTGAAATACGCCGAATATCCTGTCTGCATACTGTTCGTCAAATCCTATGCCGTTGTCCTCAACGGTAATCTCATGCCCCATTTTCCCGTTTCCGTTTATGCTGACGGACCTGCAGGATATTTTTATGAGCGGCTTTTCATCCTTTTTACTGAACTTCAGGGCATTACTGATAAGGTTCTGGAACAGCTGTCTCATCTGGAGCGGATCGGCGTTTACCACAGGCAGTTTATCTGTCTCAACTATACGGCCGCCTGTTTCAACAATACGGAATTCAAGGTCGGACAAGACTTCCTGTTTGACTTCGGACAGGTCGACCTGCTCAAAAGGCTGGGCCTTGGTGGTCACGCGCGAATACAGTAGGAGGCTCTGTATCAGATATTGCATACGGACTGCGGCATTGCGCATCCTCTTCAGATAATCGCGGCCCTGATCGTCAAGCTCGTTCATATATTTTGAATTCAACCGGTCCCCGAAGGCCATGATCTTTCTCAGTGGCTCCTGCAGGTCATGAGAGGCGATATGCGCGAAGTCCTGGAGTTCGCGGTTGCTTTGTTCCAGTTTTACCAGCATCGACTGCAGTTCTTCCTCCTGCTGTTTTCGGTCGGTAATATCCTTTGCCACGATGACGAGATTATATCCCGTGCCGTCCCTGCTGGTAAGCAGAGAGCCCGAAATTATGACAGGGACCCGGTTACCGGATTTTGTAATATATTCTGCCACCATGTTATCAAAGCCCAGCTTGCGCGTTAACTGATAACGGATTTTCTTTATGTCTCCTTCTCCGGTCGTTTCACCGAACAGTGTCCCGGCATTTCTTCCTATAAGTTCCTCTTTTTGGTATTCGAGCAAATTAAGTGCAGCGGAATTTACTGTTGTGATCACTCCATCTTCATTGATGATCGTAATCGCGTCACTGATTGCGTGGAATATGTTTTCTACATAGTCCCTGGAAATAAGCATATTGGACAGGTTTTCCGTCATTTTATTGAAGGCGTCCACCAGGGTTATTATCTCCTCGTCTTTCGCGTCGGCGTATTTTATCTGTGAGAGTTTTCCAATCGCAACGGCATTTGCCGCGGAGGCAAGCCTGGTAAGCGGTCTGGTGATATTTGATGCGAGGGTTATGGATCCCCAGATCGTAAAGAGCGCGATGAGGGAGCTGATAAGGAGTGCATGGTC
>JBFLYJ010000184.1:0-6522 GCA_040756635.1 Nitrospirota bacterium | reverse complement strand
GTCCTCGCGCTCGGACTCGATACGGCGAAAGGGGACCCGACCGGCTCATGGAACCTCACTGCCGCGGACTTTGAAGAGAACGGGAAAATGATCGGCGCAATGCGTATCCCCACCGTTATCGTCCAGGAAGGGGGATATGACACCCGCGTGCTTGGTATTAATGCCAGAAGGTTCTTTACAGGACTCTGGGCAGGTAGCCGGCTGTAGAGGAAAAAGATCTCCTTTCTGTTTGCAGCCAAAGACACTGAGCATAATAACGCCATTGTGCTGAAGGAAGTGCTTTCCCGAAAGTAAAACTTCTCTTCCCTCCTCTAATTCCTTGATCACACCCTTGAAAAAGGGGCCTTGCATCGTTATGATACTTGCATAAATGAAGAGCGGCTCTTTTGATATATTTCATACATCGCTGATGACTGAATAACAGGAAATGCCATGTCAATGCCTCGCGAAATCTCCGAACTTATTGAAAGGTTTGAACGGAACCGTGAGGCATATCTGTCAGGGCAATACAATGAAACACAGCTTCGGCGTGAGTTCCTTGATCCCTTATTCATATCTCTCGGCTGGGACATCGACAATAAACAGGGCTATGCAGAGGCTTATAAGGACGTCATCCATGAAGACGCCATAAAGATCGGCGGAGTCATAAAAGCCCCCGATTATTGTTTTCGTGTCGGCGGCACGAAAAAGTTCTTTGTCGAGGCAAAGAAACCTTCCGTCAAGCTGAAAGACGATATCAGCCCTGCATTTCAACTTCGCAGATATGCCTGGTCTGCCAAGCTGCCGCTGAGCATATTGACCGACTTCGAGGAATTCGCTGTTTACGACTGCCGTGTCAAGCCGGTCAAGTCAGACAAGGCATCGACGGCACGACTCCTTTACCTCACTTACAATGAATACGCCCGAAGATGGGATGAAATCTCGTCGGTCTTTTCACGTGAGGCCGTGCTAAAGGGGTCATTCGACAAATACGCCGCAAAGGGTAAACATAAAAAGGGCACTGCCGAGGTGGACAACGCCTTCCTTGAGGAAATAGAGATTTGGCGCGACATGTTTGCCCGTAACATAGCTTTGCGAAATCAGGGACTCACCCAGCGCGAGCTCAATTTCGCAGTGCAGCGCATTATCGACCGAATAATCTTTCTTCGGATATGCGAGGACCGGGGCATTGAAGAATACGGCCGCCTTATGTCACTGCTCAATGGAGTAAATCTTTACGCAAGGCTCTTCCAGATATTCAGGAACGCCGATGATCGTTATAACTCCGGCCTCTTCCATTTCGAAAAGGAAAAAGACCGCCACGAAATGCCCGACGACCTGACGCCGTCACTGGAGATCGATGATAAATTGCTGAAAGACATAATAAAACGCCTTTACTATCCTGAAAGTCCTTATGAATTTTCAGTGCTGCCCGCTGATATCCTGGGACAGGTTTACGAGCAGTTCCTCGGCAAAGTCATACGGCTTACGGAAGGTCACCGGGCCATCGTGAAAGAAAAGCCCGAAGTACGAAAAGCAGGCGGCGTTTATTATACGCCCACTTACATCGTCGATTACATTGTAAAGAATACGGTCGGTCATCTTGTTAACCCCCTCCCCTTAGATAAGGGGAGGCCCGGAGGGGTTACCCCTAAAGAGGTCTCCAAAATCCGCATCCTCGATCCCGCATGCGGTTCCGGTTCATTCCTTTTAGGCGCATACCAGTACCTGCTCGACTGGCACCGTGACTGGTATGCCGGTAACGACCCGCAAAAGTGGGCGACCGGCAAAAAACCCGCGCTGTATCAGGCACACGGCGGAGACTGGCATCTGACCACAGCGGAGAAGAAACGCATCCTCCTGAATAATATCTATGGCGTTGACATCGACTCCCAGGCCGTCGAAGTCACTAAGCTTTCCCTCCTCCTGAAAGTCCTTGAAGGCGAGAATAACCAGACCCTCGAAAGACAGCTTAAATTCTTTCACGAGAGGGCCTTGCCTGACCTGGGTGACAATATCAAATGCGGGAATTCTCTGATAGGCCCGGATTTTTATCAGCAGCAGACCATGCTTGATGATGAAGAACGTTATCGTATTAACGTGTTTGACTGGAAGGCGGAGTTTCCGGAGATTATGAGAAGAGGAGGGTTTGATGCGGTGATCGGGAACCCGCCTTATGGGGCTTCTTTTGGAGAGAAAGACGCAGAATACTTCAAAAATAAATTTAAGGTTTTTAGTGGTGCAAAAGATATTTATACTTATTTTATCGAACGAGGCATTTCCATACTAAGTGAGACCGGCAGGCATTCTTTTATCGTTCCATCCGCATGGCTCGGCGGCCCTGAGTACAAACAACTTCGCGAACTAATTCTGCAACATCGGATCGAGTCAGTAATTCTCTTGCCCTATGATGTCTTTAAAGACGCATATGTAGATACCGCTGTTTTTGTATTATCAAAACAATCCGCAGGTTCCGCTCACAAAGTACAAACTCACATTTACGCTAAACGTGAAAAACTTATCACTATTGATATAATGCAGGACCAATTCAAATCTATCCCCCAAAACGAATGGACTATCACGGAAGACAAGAAGCTTGTGCTTAATCCTGGCACTATTCACCTTCTCAGAAATATTCGAAAAAGGATCCACAGCTCATTTATTGACGCAATTATTATGAAACGCGGGGTTCTTTTTGACAAAGTCTTGCTTACTAAAAAGCAATCAGGAGCGGACAGTTATCGCTATTTCGAAGGGGATGTATATCGCTATCAACTTAATCTTGCAGCTAATCAATGGGTTAAATTTGATGATAATATGAAGGAACGCCCAAAAGAGTTTTTGTGGTTTGAAGGCCCACGGCTTCTGCTACGCCGGTTGGTCAATCGACGTCAGCGGATGATGGCAACATTAGTTACAGATACCTTCATTACCAATAAAAACCTGTACAGCATTCTATCTAAGGACAATTCGCTTAATATTGTTGCTATTTTAGGAATTCTAAATAGTCGCTTCATCTCTTATTTATATATTAACCAAGTTACTCAGGCATCTAAGGATGATTTCCCGCAAGTAACAATCAAAGATGTCCTTGCTCTTCCATTTCCGCCGATTGCGGCTGATAGATTCAAGCACGACAAAATGGTGTCTCTCGTTGAGCAAATGCTGTCACTGAGCAAGAAATTAACGGCAGCAAAGACAGATCATGAACAGATATCCCTCCAGCGGCAGATTGACGCAACCGACAGACAGATTGACCAGTTGGTTTATGAGTTGTATGGGTTGACGGAGGAGGAGATTAGGATTGTCGAGGGGATATAAACTGAGAGGTTCTTACACGACGTCTCTATGAATGGAATAAAGTTTAAAAATAAGTTTACAAAATCGCGGCACCCTCTCAAAAAGAGTCTTCGCATTAACTTAAGCAATTGGATATTAGAATCAGTTGCCAAATTGCCAAAATTTCAGGGAGGTTTAGTTCATAGTTTACAGACAATCGATGAACACAGGAAAAGAGAAGTGTTCAGTGTAGCCAAACCGGACGATGTAGATTTGGAGTTTTTACATATTTGGATTTTTGAAACCTTTTTAATCGGGGATATTGATGAGTTAAAACAGGGTCTCCAGAATCTATTTAGTGATTTTTCCAAGACACGGTATATAATTCCTTTTAAAACAAAAACGGAAGATATTGATAACACTTTCAAAGGAATAGGCAATTCTTTATTAAGCCTTAGTCAGCACCGTATAGGACTTATCGATGTTTTAGGGAATACGGAGAAATTAAGGAGCAAAAGAACCTGGATTGAGAATTTTCATGTATCTGTGCATCACTTTTCTCAGTCATTCGTGACTGTTAGTTTCGGAGTTGAACCAACTCCTTTATTTAAACAAATCGTCCATGATGTTTTGTTGGATGAAACTCCTGCCAGGATCGATTTTATACTGCCAAAAAGTCTGAAGCACCTCAAACTATGGTCTACTTTTCCTGGGTATTCACAGATGTTCTCTGTTCATGTCAAACGGGAATGTATTGAAAACTTGATGTTAGAGTTCAAATATGAAGCTACAAATATCATCTCGCAATATCTTAGGGGAATATTTATTAGAAACGGCTCTCCAATTCCAAGTATTGAGTTGTTTTGCAAAAAGTCTTCAAGGAATCAGAGAACCGGAAATCATCAATCAGAAGTTGTGGGAAAAAAATGTTTATTCTGGGATTCTGTTGGAATGTCTAAAAGATCGTTGGACTACTTTGAGAATGAAAAAGAAGGCTTAAGTATCTTTTTGTCAAATTACTATGAGAAGGAGACGATAGATAAGCCATTCAAGCTTTTGTTAGAAAAAGCAAAAGCCAATCTAAAATCTGATGCCGATGCTATCAACGACAGACTTATCCACGAAACAGAATACTATCTTGAAACATTATCTCCTATTTTAATAGTCCAGTAAATATTACAGCACTTATTAAAAGAAAATATGTCAATTAATAAGATGCTTTTGAATAAAAAAACATCCTTTAACCGGTCTTTTACGGATAAGACCACCTTTAGGAAATTAATATCACTAAAACAAAAGATAAATATCTTACAACTGCTATTTAACAGGATATCGATAGAGTTTAAGGACGATTGGATAAAATTTACTGCTAAACGTTCTGGATTGCCAAGGATGATTAATAAGTTGGAAGGGGATAAGCAATACAAAGAAAGTGATTTTCTGACAAGCATGATGGATCGAATAAAGCTTAAAACAAAAGTTGCTCAGGATAACTTCGAATTTCTTAATGCAGCGGTAAATGAGCTCTTGCAGGCCGAGAACGTTGATTCGAATTTTAAAGTCCAAAAGAGGATGCTCTGGTTAACTATTGTAATGGCTTTCCTGACTGTTATCACTGCCTTGCCAGAAGGATCAAGAATAATAATATTCAGGTTAGTATCGGACCGTTTTCGAGAAACGATCAACCTAATAGTAAATTACTGGCAATAGCAAATCTACAATTTAGCAGGGGCATGGCGCGCCATGCCCCTACATCAATCATGACACGATTAACAGTCTGTATTGAAATTTGACAACGATTGCCTATTTGTAGGGGCGTATTGCAATTCGCCCCTAATGAACCGGGTAGCGGACCCGATGTAGGGGCGACACGCCGGGTCATTCTTTTACCGTACTTGTCGGATTATCTTCATCAAATCCATCCAGCCAAGGATATATATAATCCGGGGACTGAAGGTCATGCTTGACAGCGATCTCGCGGAGCTTTACGCAGTCCCCAACATTAACTCCTGCACACGGCCCTTTATTTTTTCTCCGACAGATTTATATAATCTAAAATCAGAAATACCGTCGTCGATAAGTTTACGGCACGTATTTAAACTATGGGAAACGTGGTCAGCATTGCAAATATTTTAACGGTCCGCATTTCACTCGAAGGGATAAAGCCCGCGATCTGGCGGCGTTTTGCCGTACGTGATGACATATCCCTGCTGGAGCTTCATGAAATAATCCAGAGCGTGATGGGCTGGACGAATTCCCATCTCTTCAGCTTCTTGATAAACAGGACCGAATACACCGACCGGGAGACCGTTGAGGAACTCGGCAGAATGAGGAGTGCGGAAAATGTCAAAGTGCGCAGTCTTAAACTCAAAAAAGGGGACACATTTAAATATGTTTACGATTTCGGGGACGACTGGTCCCATAAACTGAAGATCGAGTCCGTTTCAGCCCCGGACCCTGAGATTGAATATCCCGCATGTCTCGCAGGCGCCCGCGAATGTCCGCCCGAAGACTGCGGCGGCCCGCCCGGCTATGAGCGGCTCATAACAATACTTAACGATCCCGGCCACGAGGAATATGCCGAGATGAAGGAGTGGATAAGGCCGGATTTTGATCCTGAAGAGTTCGACCTTGAACTGACCAATGATCTTCTTCATACTGAATTCGAAAATGAAGATTATTTCATCGATGACGAAATCGATGATGATGAGATCGCTGACCTGAAGAAGATGTCACGGGAAAATATGCACGCGATATGGACAGCTGCAAAGAACAACCGGATGGACGAACTGTCGGTCGAGGACAGGCTGCTTGCCCGGATCATGCTGGACCATGAGGATGAGTTTTTCAATGCATTCGAATTCGCGGACATACAGTCCGAAAGGGTCTTCGACCCGGAGTCGGAAATAAACCCGTTTCTGCATATCACTGTCCACGCTGTTATTGAAGACCAGTTAAAGGAGAAAGACCCGGTTGAGGTTTACCAGTTTTACAACTCGATGAGGAGCAAGAAAGTCTCCCATCACGACTCGGTCCATCTGATCGCGGCCATGCTTATGCCGCTGATGTTCTCAATATATGAGGATAAGGAGTTCGATCTTGACCTCTATAAATCTTTGCTGAAAAAGTGCAAAAGCAAGAGGCCGGACAAAATTTACGACTTTATTGATAGGGAGTTCGGGTCCTATTTTGAAGAATAGTTTATTCCGGCAATATCCCTTAGAAAGGTCTTCTAAGGTCGGACACCCTCTTTTGTGCATGGCG
>JBFLYJ010000183.1:0-6587 GCA_040756635.1 Nitrospirota bacterium | reverse complement strand
TTATGTCATTGCTTTCCCAATGCGCCAACAGGCCATTCAAGGACGACAGCGAGCATCTGGCATTTCATCTTATTAAAATCACCGGACAGAAGGACTGCCTGGTGATGACATTTGATCACCGCCTTTTTGACGCCCGCGGGGCGGAGTCCTTTATAGGGCTCTTTCAGCAATATCTCGAAAATAACAGCAGCTCCGGAATTTCTTCAGGCGTCGCGCTGACAGCTCCGGCCCACCTTTCGGAATGGACGAAGAAGTTTCTCGCGGGCAGGAATGTCAACCGGAGAGTAATCTCGATGTCCGAAAATCCGCCTGCAACGCTTCCCGTCCCTGACGGCAAAAATAATAAATTCAGTTTCAGGTTGATCAGGTTCGATCAGCAGGAGACAGAGACGATTTATGACAGAGCGTACAGGACCGCGGGATATCTGATGGAAACGCCGTACTTTCTGTCGGTCATAATACAGGCAGTGGACGGACTTTTCAAAAAGAGAAAAGCGGATGAAGGGAGTTATCTGGCCTCGGTATCGATTGATATGAGGACCGGCAGGGACATTAAACAGGAGCTTTTCTTTAATCATGTGTCGTATCTCTTTTTTCAGGTCCGGAGGGATACCGTAAACGACATTAAAGGCCTTGCGAATAACATCAAGCTCCAGATGTATGATCAGGTAAAGGCGGGCGCACCCCGCGATCTTATGGAGGCGAGCCATCTGACGCGCATCGCTCCGCTCTCTTTTTTTAAGAAAATCATCGACGGCCCGTTAAAGGGGAAGATCGCGACTTTTGTTTTTTCGCACGTTGGCAAAAACCCCATGGCCCCCGGGCTGATGGGTGCAAAGATAGAAGAAGTGTTTCATATGCCGAGGGTACCGGTGCCGCCGGGGCTCGGCTTCTTTTCAAATTATTTCAACGGCAGGCTCAACCTGGTAATATCATATCTTGATGGTCTGATCAGGGATGATGAGGTCCGTGATCTGGAAAAAGAGATAAGGGAAAGAATGTTGGGAGGAGATAAATAAAGCATTTTTTAAGGTTGATCATACTTGTCCAAAATAAAATTGCAAAGGAAGCTGAACACATCACAAACACTATGAATCAGCATGTAATTTAAATATGAAAGATAAAAAATTAAAAATATGGAGGAGAGTCTTTAATGGTCCAGTTCCTCATCTTTGATTTTTTATTTGTTTAGAATGGGTCGGCATTGTGTTTATCCGACAGTAAGCCTCTTACGTTTTTAGCTGTTTTGGACAGCATTAATATTAGATAGTTAAGAATATGAGACGAAAAAGATTGGAAGGAATGACAGTCCCCTGCGATGTCATTGTAGTTGGGGCAGGTGTCTCGGGTGTAGCCGCAGCCGTTGCCGCTGCCCGGTCGGGTGCGCGTACTGTCCTTGTCGAAAAGGACGGTTTCCTGGGAGGGACCGGATATTCCGGAATGCTTCAGCATATATGCGGTCTTTATCTCAATGGGAAGGGCACACCGGAAGAGACATTAAATACCGGAATAGTCCGGGAAGTGGTCGGCCGGCTGAGTCAGCTCTCTCCCCGGAATAAAATAAAAAAGATGGGGCAGGTTTATGTGCTTCCGTATGTGAGGGAGGACCTGGGATCTGTTTTCAATTCCATGTGCGTGGCTCAAGATAAACTTACCGTCATGCTGAATGCAACCGTGGTCTCGGTAAATAAAAAAGGCAATACAATTACCGGGGTCGAGTTGAACCGGTCCGGAATGACGCAAAACATAGCCCCCCGTATATTGATCGATTGCAGCGGGGAGGGCAATGCCGCTTTCATGGCGGGCGCTGATTTCCGGTTGTCACCCGCATCGAAAAGACAGCTTGCCGGATTTATCGTTCATTTAAAAGGAATAAACACTGGCGATGAGACTCTGCCGGTCAAGGTCCCTTATTACCTGTCAAAGGCGGTGGAAGCAAAGATGTTCCCCTCTTATATAAAATTCACCGTGTTCAGTCCCGGAGAGAACTCGGATGAGGGTTTTCTGAAAATAAATCCGGGGAGTGAATACAGCAGGCGGACTGAGGTGCACATGGCCCGCGCTGAAAAAATATGCCGGTATCTTTCGGAAAAACTGCCTGCTTTCAAAGGCGCGTTGATTCATGCCGCTTCTCTCCGCGTTATGGACAGGGAGGGGAGAAGGGTCCGCGGTGAATATACGCTTACGGAAGATGATATACTAAATGGCGCGAAGTTTGACGACGGTGTCGTGAAAAATTCCTGGCCTATCGAACTATGGGACAGGAAGAAGGGTACTGTCTATAAATATCTTAAGGACGGCGAATATTATGAGATTCCCTTCCGCTGCCTGCAGGTAAAGGGAATATCGAATATCCTCTGCGCCGGGCGCTGCATATCGGTCTCACACGAGGCGCTTGGCTCTACCCGTGTCATGGGTACGTGCATATCACTCGGAGAACAGGCAGGGCTGGCAGCTGCCTGTTATGTAAAGCACGGGAAGTATCCTGAGGTCTTCAAGACATATAGATGAAATTACGAACTATAATTTGTTTAAATTATTTTAAAATCCCTCCTTGCCTCCCTTCGCCAAAGGGAGGAATAAGACCCCTCTTTGACAAAGAGGGGCTAGAGGAGATTTTATAATGAAAATCTTCATAATTATGAGTTTTTTGTAATAGGGAGGTAAATAATTGCGCATACTGCTTGTCAAACCACATCCTCAACTTCTTATAGCAAAACGCCTGCAGGAGGGGTTCCTGCATCTCGAACCGCTGGAGCTCGAAATAGTCGCAGGCGGGGTGCCTCCTGAGGACAAAGTCATCATCTGCGATCTTGGCATAGAGGAAAGCCCAATGGAGGTTTTTCATCAACAGCTACTTGAACTGGACCCTGAAATCGTCGGGTTCACAGGATACAGCTCCCAGTCCGCACTGGTCAGGGAACTCGCGGCGATAGTGAAGAAGCATAATCCCTCGGCGGTCACAGTAGCCGGAGGCATTCACGCCACAATCATTCCCGCTGACTACAATGTGGAAGCGATCGATATCATTGTGCGAGGTGAAGGCGGAACGACATTCGGTGAGATCGTAAGACGTTACAAGGAAGGGCTGCCTCTGCATTTCGGGGATGTTGCGCTCTCTCCCCGCGAGCCGGATTTCGGGGAAAAGGCCGCTCTGCCGCCTCCGCTATTCCCTGAGGTACAGAACATCCCGCGTCCGAGGCGCGACCTTGTTCAGCGGGCAAGATATTTCTGTGTATGGACATCTGCTCCGGAGAGAAGGCTGCCGACCATTTTCCCTCCGACTGCCAGCGTCCGTACTTCCACCGGATGCGCCTTCAACTGCTCCTTCTGCGTGGTGCACCACATCATGAACGGCAAGTACCTTCAGCGCAGCCCCGAGGATGTAGTAGATGAAATCTCGAACATAAAAGAGGGCCATATTTATTTTGTTGACGATGAGACCTTTCTTAATAAAAAAAGGCTGACCGAGATCGCCAACCTGCTTCTTGAGAGAGGAATAAAAAAGAAATACATAAGCTGGGCAAGGAGCGATACGATCGTCAGGCAGCCCGAACTGTTCGAGCTCTGGAAAAAGGCAGGGCTGGATGTCGTATACGTGGGACTTGAGTCCATGTCCGGAAACAGGCTGGACAATTACAACAAGCGTACAAACGTCGAGACCAACAGAAAGGCGGTCTCCATTCTCAAGGACCTGGGCATCACCCTCCACGCGAGCTTTATAGTCGATCCTGATTTTTCGGTGGAGGACTTCAGGGAGCTCGAAAAAGAGATCATGAACGTCTGCCCGGCCGAGGTGACCTTTACCGTGTTTTCTCCGTCTCCCGGGACGGAGCTATGGCTCAAGCACAAGGACGATTATATCTGCGACCCCTATCTTTTTTACGACTGCATGCACTCGGTGCTGCCGACAAGGCTCGGTCTCAGGAAGTTCTACGCGCACTTTGCCCGGCTGTCGAGCGTTGCCCTGCGCGCTAATCCCCTCAGGGTGAATAAGGTGAAGGTCCCGTTCAGGGAGATGGTAAGGGTCATTTATCTCGGGACAAAGTATATTTTCGCGCTAAGAAATATCTACAAGGACTATCCCCCTGACATGATATGACAGTACAATAACTTTGAATGAGAGAGGCTTGATCCCGAATAAACACAATGAGTCAGTATTAAGCATTTAGATTAAAAATAAAAAATAGAAAATAAAAGATATTGAGGAGAGAATATTTAATAATACTGTTCCTTATCTTTGATTTTTGATATTTAATTTTTTATCTGCTTAAGGTTCCGGCATTGTGTTTGCTCGGCATTCAGTCCATTTAATTTATATAGTGATGAACATATTCCAAACCATTAAGCAGGAGACCTCTACTTTTCAGGACAGGCCCGCGGTCATTGACGGAGAACGCAGAGTTTCATACCAGGAGTTGATCTCAGCAGCAGATTCCCTGGCTGTCTCGATGAAAAACGCGGGGGTAAGCCCCTATGACAGGGTCGCCCTTCTATGCAGGGACGGCATTGAATACATAGCTGCCAGTCTCGCGGTATTGTCCCTGTCCGCAGTGATCGTGCCTGTGGCTGTAGAGCATGCGGAAGAAGAAATAAACGGTATACTCGAAAGCATCGCGGTACACTACCTGGTCTTTGAACCTGGATCTTATTCTTACGCCGGAGCTGATAAACTCGGTCCTGTAAATTCTCTTGAAAAGGAATTACGTATATTAAACAGGGGCCCCCAGAAAGAACCTCACAATGAATATCGCGGGACCAATCCCGCCTTCATCCGCTTCAGCTCCGGCACGACAGGTACGAGCAAGGGAGTGGTGTTATCGCATGAGGCGATTATTGAAAGGACCTCCGCTGCCGACAAGGGCCTCCATATGACCAGCGGCGACACGGTGCTCTGGGTGTTGTCCATGAGTTTCCATTTTGTGGTGACTATCCTGCTTTTTCTCCGCCGGGCCTCTACGATCGTGCTCTGCAGCAATAATTTCCCCGGATCTCTGATTGACGGTATTTCGAGGCATAAGGGCACTTTTATCTACGCCTCGCCGTTTCATTATAATGCCCTGACCCATATGGATTCGCTTCCGGCCGATTCATTAAGGAACATCCGGCTGGCTGTCTCGACCGCTATGAAGCTTCCTGAAAACATTGCGCGGGGGTTTCGCGCGAAATTCGGGTTTGAACTGAGTGAGGCCTACGGTATTATAGAAGTCGGCCTGCCTTTTATAAACCTGTCAGATGATCAGAGTAAAAGGAGTTCTGTTGGAAAGCCTCTGCCCGATTATGAAGTAGATATTAAAAACAGCGACAGTGCCGGGGTAGGGCGTATATTTATCAGAGGGAAGGGTATGCTGGACGCTTATTATAATCCCTGGCAAAACAGGAATAGTATCCTCAAAGACGGCTGGTTCGACACCGGTGACCTGGGCAGACTTGACCCTGACGGGTTCCTGACAATAGTCGGGCGGGACAAGGACGTCATCAATTTCGCGGGAATGAAGATATTCGCCCAGGAAGTGGAGGAAGTGATCAACCGTTTCCCTGGCGTCAGGGAATCATATGTATACGGAGAGGACCACCCGTTATACGGCCAGCTGCCTATGGCGAGGATTGTCCCGAATGACGGAGCTGTCGTGCCGTCAGCAGAACTTAAGAAATACTGCTACCGGATGCTTGCGCAATATAAGGTGCCAAAAGGATTTGAGATGGTGGATGACATCGCAAAGACCGCAAGCGGGAAGATAAGAAGATGAAACAGATTTTAATTTAAAACTAAAAGATAAAAAATGAAAAATGTGGAGGAGACTCTTTGATGGGCCTCTTCCTCATCTTTGATTTTTAATGTTAGATATTTTATTTGTTTACGGTGTCAGCATTGTGTTTATTCGGCATTCTGCCTCTCATTCAGGATGTCCGGGACAATTATGAAAATGAAAGTATTACTGATACATCCATTCGGATCAAACTGGCTTGAGGGAAGGGAGGACATGATCCTCCTGGCCAACCGCAGCGCGCCCACAGGCATTCTCTCTATAGCGGCTTTCTTAATAATGAAAGGGATGGAAGTGGAAGTCCTGAATTGTACGGGCCCGGTCAAACTGACAGGAATGGAGGAGCCGTTAGGACGCGTGCGCGCCTTCAGACCGGAGTTTATCGGCTTTACCGCGACCACCTCCAGCTTCCCGGACGCGTACAGACAGGCGGAGGAGATAAAGAGGATCTTTCCTGAAATCAGGATTGTTTTCGGCGGTGTACACGTCTCCGCCCTGAGAGAGAAGGTCCTTGAATCATTCCCTGCTATCGATTACGTGGTTACCGGGGAGGGTGAGAAGGCGATGCACGAACTCGTATCAGGCGCTGCAGTTGAAAACATACAGGGGCTGATATACCGGAACGGGTCCGGAATTTCGGCGAACGTATTACGCACGGACCTGTGCGAGCTCGATGACATCCCTTTCCCGGCATATGACAAACTGGAAGGTTTCCCCGGCGCGTATTACCCGCCGCTCTTCAACTATCCGAAGTCGCCCAGTGCAACCATCATATCCAGCCGCGGCTGTCCCTACCAGTGTTCATACTGCGACCGCTCT
>JBFLYJ010000182.1:0-6590 GCA_040756635.1 Nitrospirota bacterium | reverse complement strand
GGCCCCGTATGCTTCCCTGAGGAAAAAAGGCCTGTCTGAGCCGTGAGGGTCATGGCATGAAGAGCAGTCACCGTTTTTTACCGGCCCGTGTATAAAACTGCTGTCCTTGATCTTCTTTTCAAGGTTTTCATGACAAATGCCGCAGACAATGCTTTTGTCGGCAGCCACCCCGTACGCGTCCGGATAGGCGGACGCGCGATGACAGGCATCGCACGAACCCTCTCGCACCGGTCGATGGGAGAACTTTCTCTCAGTAATAAATTTCGCGTGACACTGCTGCGTAACACATCCAGCTTCACCTTTTGCATGGGCCGCGAATTCACTTTCTGAAATGAAACCTTCCGCGGGGACCCCGCCTTCAAACCAGACTGAAAGCGCCACAATCGCGAAAAGCACGGCCCGTACCGTCACCGGTTCCCATACCCTATTCATAAAGCATCAGGTCCCTGCTTCTGTGCAGGGTCTCTCTTTCGGTCTTTATGTCAAGCCCAAGTGCCAGGCTCACTGCCTTCTGAAGCGCCTCCATCGCCCTTGCATTCTCACCTTTTTTTCTGAATAGTTCTGATAAGGCAAAGAGCGTAGATATCCTGTGGAATGCGGAAGGAGCGTATATTTCATACGCAGAAACCGCTTTTCTTTTTTCAAAAAGGGTGAGCGCGGCGCCAAGTTCTCTCTCCGCGTCTGCCTCCCTGTCTGTTTTCTTGTAAAGAAGCCCGAGGACGTAATGCGCTTCCGCCATTTCAGAGTTCAGTGAAAGCGTCTCTTTCAGATGCCGTTCCGCTTCGGCGAATTTCTCACTCTCAAAGAGAAGCACGCCGTAATTGAAGTGGGCCGGGACATATGTCCTGTCCAGTGTGACCGCCGTGTTGAACTCCTCTACCGCGCCTTCAAAATTACCCCGCTTCCACAATATTATTCCCATCAGATTATGGGACGGTGAAAAGCCGTGTCCCAGCTCGACGGACTTCTTGAGCGGCGACAGTGCCTGTTCCGGAAGCCCTTTCTTATACATCTGAAGGGCATATTTATACAGCCGGATAGAATGAGAATCCTGTCCCGCTGTCTCCTCCGGTTCCTTCTCTGTCCGGAGCGGGGCAATCCCGATTAAATTTTGTATCGTTTTCGTAAAGACAGGCTGGGCGGCCAATGGAAAACTGGGGTAGATAAATCTGATTTTACCCGACTGATCGACCATCACAGTTGACGGCAGCGCGATGACCCCGTACTCCCGGAATACCCTGAAGCCCCTGTCTACCAGTATGGTGAATTTTATCCTGTTTACCTTAACCAGGTCCCTGACACGGTCGATCTCGGCGGCCGGCACATCTCCGTCTTCCTCGGGAGTATAAATACCGATGACATCAAGTCCTGTGGCTTCATGGTGCTTTTCATAAAAGTCATTCAGGAACCGCAGTTCATCCATTGAATAGTCGATGAAAGACTTGCTTATCGGAAGCTCCCAGAACACGAGAATGACCGGTTTGGAGCCGAACAGTGCTGCCGATTCAACTGTTCTGCCGGTGAGGTCCTCAAGCGTAAACGGATGCGGCGCCTCGCCTTCCAGAGTACCTATCAGCGCGCATGAATCCGACGGTATGGACAATATTACCACGCTGAATATCACAGCATGAACAAAAATCCGTAGCCGTGCATATATCTCTGTATGGATGTTTGTCACTTTGGTGAATCTCATCATCATATTATCATTGGCCTCCTTTTTCAGGATAAAGGGCTATATAATACATAAATCACATCTTGATATCAAACTCAACTATTATTTCTATTGTCGCTTATGCGGCATTTAAGAGAGACCAGAGCGGTCAGGTCATATCAGAAGTGTCCTGTTAAATTTAATTAGTGTAAGTCCGGACATACATGCTTAAAAATATTTATGACGCAATATGATTTCAGAATTTGCTTTGATGGCTTACTACCTTTATTCAACAAGAGACTGCAGGCAGGATACAGTATTTGAGCGGATTTTTTTGCCGGTAGTGAAGACAGGAGGTCTGAACAGGCAAAAGCCTCGGAGTCCCGCAGGATGCGGGACGAGAATGAGACGAAAATACTGTATCATGCCTGCTTTGCATTATTATGCATTCACCATGGTATTGCCATAAATATTTTTTAGCACGAATGTCCACCTCAAATATTTACCGTACACGGGTATGAGGTCAAATACAAAAGACATACTATGCAGAAGGCCGAAGATAAGGCCCGCAGTAACTAACCCGTATCGTGTCTGCCGCTGAAGAAACCGCTTACGGTAATCCGTCTTCCGTTCTGGCATGTAATATATTCCGCTTCCCGTGTGACGCACCGGAACAGATCTGCCCTGAACTTTCTGTTTTCAATATTGCCTGTTGAAGAAGAGAAGTACAATGTCCCTTTCTCCCTCAGGGCCCTCAGCAATTCCATACCTGTGTTTGTCCGTTTGTCCAGCCATGATTGTTCCAGAAGTCCGCTGATGTCGGAATCGTGATAGGGAGCAAGCCCCTTGAGGAAGTTAACAATCCTCATCGTAATGAATAATGTGTATATATCTTCACGCGTAAACAGGTCCGAATCCGCGGCCATTGCCGTGAGCCGTGCCCTGACATAATCCTCCTTATCCAGGTCGATACCTTCGGCGATAGGGGATTTTGGCGTAATATAGAAAGGAGACGCTCCAAGCAGCACCGGCAGCCTGCAGTGAAACACAAGGGTCTCAATCATGGACGCCAGGCTGTCATTCGGAAGCCCGAGGATCTGGTATGACGTGATCCTGAGACCCAGATGAAACGCTTTATTGACCACTTCCGTATAGACGCGGGGTGAATACGGCCTGTTTACGGTTTCATGGACTTTTTTGTCCGAACTTACGAGCGCCAGATTCAGATGCGTAAATCCCGCCCTCTGCATGAGCTCCAGCATCTCATCATCAAGACCTGCATAACTGATCCCGTTCATGGCGACAAACTCCATTTCCGTGTCGTGAAACCGTTCTATCAGCTTTCTGCAGAGGTCCTTAAACTCATCTTTATGGAAGGTAAGGTTGTCATCCTCAAAATCGATGACCCTTATGCCCTCATCATAGCGCTGGTTGATCTCGCTGATTATGTTTGCAACCGTGCGCCGGCGGTAGACATTCCCGAATGTGGTATGCACTGAA
Organism: Nitrospirota bacterium; assembly: GCA_040756635.1. Classification (GTDB taxonomy): domain Bacteria; phylum Nitrospirota; class Thermodesulfovibrionia; order UBA6902; family UBA6902; genus UBA6902. The sequence goes on along the minus strand of JBFLYJ010000182.1, from coordinate 3,439 downwards.
CAGAAAGAACAGCGGTGCGGACAGCCCCTGGAGGTAATCACAAACGCGAGGGGCCTCCCCGCCAGCTGATACTGTCCGGCAGGAAGGGCGCTCAAATCAGGGAAAGGCAATTCATCCAGTGAATAGTTGTTCCCTGCCGGATTCAAATGCATCCTCCCGCTTCTCTTGTAACCGAGATTAGACACCTCTTCCACCTGCGCATTCCCCAGCAGATATTGGACAAATTCGACCATCGGCTTCTCGCCTTCCCCGATGACGACATAGTCGACACAAGGCTGTGAAAGGACCTCTTTTGGTACTTCAGACACGTGAGGGCCGCCCATAATGACAGGTATATCCCGTCTGCGCTTTACGCGTCGGGCAATCTCAAGCGCTTCGCGGTAGTAAGGTGTAAACTGGGATGAAATACCGACAAGATCAGGGGCGATCTCCGCTATCTCCTCATCTATCTTTTCAAAAGACTTGCCGAAATGATAATACTGATGAAAGGTCGAAAATGGGGATTTGTCCGCTGCCGGATAGTACTCCTTCAGATATGAAAGTTCATGGGGCAGTGGAACAGTCTTGCGGCCGTGACCTGCGTGATAGTCCCTTATGATGACTTCTGCATCAGGCTGATATTTATTCAGCGCGCTTTTTATATAGCACAGCCCTATAGGCTGCAGCCGGACATCGGTGTCATAAAAGTCGCGGACCGGCGGCTGGACCAGGAGGATCTTCATCTATAGCCACTAATGACCTTATCTCAGGGTAGTTAACAATAAAATATTATTGAACTTCAACCTCCATCGCGACATATCTGGAGTCGACAAATCCGTTGAGCTTCACCTCAACCTGTGAATCATTCGATAAACTGCCTTCTACTCCGTCTGCCGTATATGAAACAGACATGGTCTTGATTGTCTGATAGGTCAGAGTAAATGTCCGGTCTGTTGCGTTCAGCGAGGAAACCGTTCCCTCAGCTTTAACATAAATAACGGACGCGGCAATTGTCTGCGCGGTCAGATCAATAACGGGACACTCGACCCTGACCGTAAGTCCGTCCGTCTGAGCGCGAGAAAGTAGGCTATCTATCCCTTCTGCCGAGACGTCCGTATATGTTACAGCGAATGTGCCGCTCTCGGCAGTGAGGGTAAAGCTTTTATTGACAGTGTCCAGATTTGAAATGACACCGGATATTCCTTCCTTGCTGCCTTCTTCGTGTCTCTTGTCGAAATCAGAGGAATTAACGGGAAAAACCTTCATCGTCACAGTACAAAAAGCTCCACCGAACTGGCTCACTTCGAATTCCTTAAGATCGAAATCGAGCGCAACATTGCTCGTCTCCGAAGCCAGAACATTAACCGCTCCGCTCATGTTTATAGAACAGTCGGGATCGCATATAAGGGCGTTTGTGCTGCCCTGATCGCTTTTGTATGTATTCATCTCGCATTCGTCCGATACACCGCCGGAATCCGTAAGTATCGTCTGTTTGTCCATATCGATGATGACCCTGTTATAGTTTCTGGAGGGACAGCTGGTAACATCCAGGAGCTGAAACACGGTGGAGAGTTCTGTCAGGTCCACGGTCACGGGATTTTCAAGAACATCGCATGAGGCGCCCGTGGCTATATGCACAAGCTGAATATCATTTATGGTGATACTTACCTTTTTATAACTGCCCAGATCATCAGTCACATAAAGCGCCACGCTGCCAGGCAGTGAATTATTTTCAGTAAAGCCGCCGCCGGACCCTGATCCGCTGCTTCCGCATGACAGAAATGCGACCGGGACCGCCGCTGCAAGAAAAATTAAAATAAAGACCAGAAATATTTTTTTCATTTTATCACCTTTATCTGATGGAATTGACTGTGTGCATAATATTATATCAGGTCGCGGTCTTTTGAATATCGTCACTCGAAAATAACGTATTCTTTGACCTTTTCCAGCCGTTTGCCCTTTATGCCCAGGTCTTCGGCACGCCTGATCCTGCCCTCGCTGCGTAACCTTGTTATCCTGTTTACAGTTTCAGGGCCTAGACCCGGCACCCGCAGCAGCTGCTCTTTGTCGGCCCTGTTTATTCTGACGGGATAGAACTCAGGATGGGTGTCGGCCCAGACCTGCTTCGGGTCCCTGTCCAGTCTCAGGTTGCCGCTTTTATCCAGAGGCACATCATCATGATCAAATCCATACTTGCGCAGGAGAAAATCGGTCTGGTACAGACGGTGCTCCCTCATGAAGGAATCCTCCGGGGCGGTGAGGAAATTCTTTTCTCCGGGGATGTCAGGCCTGCCCAGGCCTTTCTGGTAGACGGAAAAATACACGCGGCTGAAATGCAGCCGGTTGTATATACCGTTCATGTAGCTTATGATTTCGGAGTCTTTTTCATCAGACGCGCCGACAATAAACTGTGTGGTGCATTTGACTTTAGAAAACCTGGTACCCTTATCAGTGAGCCTGCTCATCAGCTTCAGCGGATGAACAATGTCTCTGTCGTAGTCCTTTCTGGAAGAAAGTGCATGAAAATGCTTTTTCCCCGGCGTTTCTATATTTAGTGAAACGGCGCTCGCAAGGGAAAGTGAATCCTCAATCGCGGCGTCCGACGCCCCGGGGATTATCTTGAGGTGGATGTACCCCCGGAACCGATGTTTAAACCTGAGCAGCCTCGCCACCGCGTTGATCCTGTCCATGGTATGGTCGGCATTGTTGATGACCCCTGAACTCAGGAAGAGGCCGAATATATTTTTTCTTCGCTGGTACTCCATGAATACACGGGCGACCTCTTCCGGCTGAAGCGTACAGCGGCGCACATTTGATTCTGAACGAAGAGGACAGTAACCGCAGTCATTTGAACACGTATTAGAAAGCAATGTCTTCAGCAGGACTGAATGCCCTCCCTGGGGGAGCGTCACCGGGTAAAGCCATTTGCCCTCCCTGCCCCTCTTGCGGCGGTCCTCGTCATTCGTGCCGCAAGCGCATGCCATATCATACTGGGAGTCTTCAGAAAGCACTTTGAGCTTCTCGATAGTTTCCATCCGAAAGTACCTCAAAGCATTATACAGTAACAAAGGTCCAATATAAAATGGCTCATTGTGGATGAGTTTGAACAAGATTTTATATTTAAGATATGCTTGAAGATGTCCCCCCCTTTAGAAAAGGGGGGCAGGGTGGATTTGAAGCTATGCTTCCGTACAATAATAAATTACAATTATTATCGAGGAGTTTTATAAACAACATGACCGATGCAGAGAAATTGCTATGGTCAAAATAAGAAGAAAGCAATTAAAAGACTTGAGAAAATATGGACCAGATTATAATTAAAAAATCCCCCTATATCCCCCTTTTCCAAAGGGGGAAACAGAAACTCAACCATATTCTTATGCGAAGATCCATAACATATGTCGCGTTCTTACTAAATTTCCAATTTTGAATGAATGATGTTAGACTTTAACAACTGAAA
>JBFLYJ010000181.1:0-6602 GCA_040756635.1 Nitrospirota bacterium | reverse complement strand
TCCTGACGGGACATTAGTAGCCGCACTTATCATTCTATGATATGATTCTTGTTAATGGTAAAGAGTGGTCATCATATTCCCCGAGGAGTGTAAATGTCCGAGCTGAGACAGGACCCCACAACATACGACTGGGTGATTATTGCGAAAGAGAGGGCCAAGCGGCCGCACGATTTCAGGAAAAATGACAAACAAAACAGGCGGTCGCTGCCTGAACATGATGATGAATGTCCCTTTTGTCCGGGGAATGAGAAAAAGACACCTGACGCACATGCGGTATACGGAGGCGCCGATAATTGGCGGATCAGGGTAGTTCCCAACAAGTTCGCGGCCCTTACGCCTGGGGGCAGCACAGACAGGGCTCAGGATGGGATGTTCAGGAGGACGGATGGTTACGGCAGACACGAGGTCGTAATTGAATCCCCAGTGCATAATAAGTGCATCGCGTTTATGCCGGATGAGCATGTTGAGGATCTGATCAGGGCATACAGGGACCGGTACCTCGCCCTTAAGAAGGACCCCAGCATCAAGATCATTATCATCTTCAAAAATCATGGCGAGGGCGCCGGCACGTCACTTGAGCATCCACATACGCAGATAGTCGCGTCTCCGATCGTGCCTCCGTTTATCCGCAGAAGGTATGAGATAGCCACCCAGCATTTTGATAATACCGGCCATTGTCTGTATTGCGATCTGCTTTATGATGAGATCCGGTCAGGTAAAAGGATAGTCGGTGAAACGAGTTTTTTTGTCGCGCTCCATCCGTATGCCTCGCACTATCCATTTGAGACATGGATCATGCCGAAGGTGCACAGTTCCTCATTCTGCAACATAGCGGAGATAGAGATCCCGGAACTGGCGAAACTTCTTAAGGAAACTCTTCTTAAGTTGTACTGGGCACTTGACGATCCTGATTTCAATTTGATCGTTCACACGGCGCCGGTTGACGATGAGCACAAGACCTATTACCTGTGGCATATCCAGATAATTCCGAGGCTGACTCTTGCCGCAGGGTTTGAACTCGGCTCCGGAATCTATATAAATTCCGCCGTGCCGGAAGAGACAGCTGTCTTTATTAGAGATTTCCGCATGGAATAATTATCGCCCGCCTTCTATTCCCCTATCAGCATCGGGTCCTGGTAGATCATCATGTGGGACCACGGGGTCCCGTCATACATAATATATGAACCGAACTTGCCGGGATACGTCGGGATTTTTGTCCTTTTGGGATCAAAAGGCCAGAAGATCAGCCAGTGCGGCGGCTCCTCAATTCTCTTTGTCCCTGGCGTGTTCCAGTCCATAAAAATCTTGCCGTCCTTTTCCCAGCGCAGCGCGCCCTTTGCCATGAAGGCGATCCCAGGCACGGTATTGGTGGGTTTCGGTTTCCGTTGAGTAAAATCATTCCACCACTGCACCGCTGCCTCATCCATACAAGACGGCACAGGCCTGTCTATTTTGTCGAGGTCCGAGTAACATGTAAATCCATTGCTCCCGCTTCTGACTTTTTTGAATTTGCGGTCCTTGTCCACGATCATGATAGTGGCGTCTTTGGAGATTAAGGGTGGCGCCGCGCTCAGGGCGAGGCTTATCTGTTCATCATCACTCATGTGAAGCACAACCGGGTCGATGGATTCCTGCAAGGCAAAGGAGGATGTTCCGTATAAAATCGACGCTGCAAATGCCAGAAAAAATATAATTGCTCTTTTCATTGGATTCACCTTTCTTCTGCTTTATTTATATTAATCATTATAATTGCACAGGGTGATCAAGGGACCTGATCCGTTATTCGGAGAAATCTAGTGCTCATTATATTTTCACCTCCTTTTAATGAAGCCGCATGCCATACAATACAATCGCCGTGCCGGAACCTTTTATGCCAGTATTATAACAGTGACTAAGTGAGAGTCAAGGAAAATATAGTCAAAGAAAAATTCATAATCACTTCATATTTACGTGAGATAAAATATTCAGGAGGTGAACATGAAGCAGCTAACGGCAATTGTGAAGACAACTTGTGTAGACGTTATCGTGAAATCTCTTGGAGATATAGGGGCCAGGGAGATGACGATCTCTGAGATTAAGGGCGTGGGCGAGCAAGTTCAATTATACAGACCGTACACCATCCATACAAAGATCGACATTATTATACCTGATGAGAGGGCGGATGAAGTTTCAAATGTAATTCTGAAACATGCTCATACAGGTTTTGCAGGTGACGGTATTATCGCCGTATATCCTGTAGACTACATCATAAAGATCAGGACAAAGGAACGGCAAAACGGCCCGGATGAGCATATTGATAAAAACGGGGAATGAAGCACGGCGTGCGTTGCGCACCTTACGGAGCTGAATGAGCGTGGAGAAATAATCATTGGACCCGACTGCTCCACGTCCTGTCCGGGCATATTTGCAGCGGGTGATGTTACAAACGCATTCGGCAAAAGGATAATCATTGCATCCGGTGAAGGCGCCAAGGCCGCACTGGCGGCAAGACAGTATATTCTCAAACTCAAATAATGGGGTATCATCCAATCTTCATTTTCTGTTCACATTTGGTTGATATCCAAGAAGAAAGAAAGAGAGTTGCTGCCGATGTTCATGGGAACAGCACATCGGGAATATTAAGTGATCAGGAAGGAGGTCTCCTATGGGATGGATCAATGATTATTGGTACCTCATTATGCTTGGACTTGTTGCGGTAATGATACTTTTCGGATACAAATCGAAGAGTACAGGTGACGGCCCGGTCCGGGATGATCAAAACGAGCCCGATTATGAAGGGAGAGATCATAATCACGGTCACGGATGCGGCTGCTGAATGGTTTTGACAGTACGCTGATTATGTGAGAGGATTATATTTATAGAGGCGAAGAGGTTTTCTAGAGGAGGTGATGATAAGGGACGGCATTAACATAGGTTCGTTGAATGTCGGGCAATGTCTGATCCACTTCAGTGAGAGGGAATGCGCGGCCTGATTTGTTCAACTGAACAATATGTAAATTTTCTGACGGGAGGCGGAAATGAAAAAGACCATAATTATCACAATAAGTTTATTGATGTTGACTTTTATGTCTGCCGGGGTGCAGGCGGAGCAGCCGAAGGACCTTCAGATGGATATGCACATCATGATGAAGCTGTTGAACCATGCCCTTTGTCATTCACTTGAAGGTGCAAACCTCCAGATGCTGGGCTATATGGGAATGGCCAATGATCAACTGGACAAAGACACGATCAAGCACGGCTCAACCATGCTCAGGGAAGGGAGACAGGGGATAATGGACGTGCTTGAAGGCGAGCCGATGAAGCAGATATATAAGGAAGGTAAATATAACAAGGAATCAATGGACGACATGCACAAACTGGGGGAACTGATGCTAAAGGTCATTGATCAGGCTGAAAAGATGCACAAGGGCATAAAATAACAGAGCGTTAGTGTCCACAGCAGAATACGTTGAATGCTAGTAAGGTTGCAGGCGGTCCGAGAATGGATATATAGGACGGACTGATCAAATTCATATAGCAATAGAGGCCTACAGCCGGCGCAGAAGAAAGACGAAAGGAGGTCCTATGCATTGGGGTTATGAGTGGGGAATGGGAGGTTTCGGCTGGATATTTATGATCGTTTTCTGGGTGCTGGTTGTATTGGGGGTCGTTTATCTGCTCAAATTAATCTCCGGAGCTGACAAAGGGAAAAAAGATGAAACCCCGCTGGACATCCTGAAAAAAAGATATGCAAAGGGAGAAATCACGAAAGAAGAGTACGATAAGATAAAAGACGATATTAAAGCGGGATAGGTGTGGACATCGGCGGTCGACTCCGACAATGGACCCATGTCTGACGCATGCTGCTTCTAACAATAGAATTCCAGTAATAAATCCGGGAAGAACTCCGGTTCTCTTCACAACTTATTCAAAAGACGTTCATTCTCCGTTCATATTCATACCGTATTCTAAAGAAAAACAGAGCGGGGAGGATATTTGGACCATGGGAGATGAAAATATTTTGACAGCCGTAAATACAGGGACGGCCGATGATCGCTATGACTCTTCAGGAGACAAGCACATTCTTGTCGCACTGGACGAGACGGACAGTTCCACCAGGGCGCTTCTTTACGTTGCGGATTTTCTCGGTGGATATCAGGGCATACGAGTGACACTTCTGAGGATTATTCCGGAGCCTTCAGAAGATTTTTTTGATGACCGTATCGCCAGGGCTCAATGGATAAAAGTTCAGTATGACAAATCAATAAAGGTGCTCGAGATTTATCGTGAAGTCCTTGTCCATTCGGGCTTCGGCAGTAACAACGTGGACATTAAGGTCAATATAATGAATTGCTCCTCAATCGCAAAGTCCATACTTGAAATACAGAAAAAGCGCGGCTGTTGTACCGTGGTTGTGGGACGTCGGGCGATTTCCAGGAAAGAGGAATTTATATTCGGGAGCACCACAAGCAAGATGCTTCATACAGAGAAAAAGTGTGCTCTATGGGTTGTTGAATAATATTAAAATTAACAGGGAATTCGGGTGAGAACGGTTTAGGGAATTGATTTTATTGAGCCTGACGTATCATACCGAAATATTTTTAGGGAGAAATTATGGAAACGATCGACCCTGTCTGTAAAATGACTATTGAAGAGCAGGATGCGGTCGGAACATCTTCCCATGAAGGCCACACATATTATTTCTGTTCGGAAGCATGTAAGGAAAACTTCGATATAAACCCGGATTCATATATCAGCATGGACGTAATGCAATACGCCCCTGCAGGTTCCCTGGGCGAGCAAAGGACCGGGATCGGGGGAACTTTCACCTGTCCGATGCACCCGGAGATAAAAAAGGACAGTCCGGGGGACTGCCCGAAGTGCGGCATGGCCCTTGAGCGCTCAGAACCCGTCAGGGGGCCTTCCAAGACCGAATGGGTATGCCCCATGCATCCTGAGATACGCCGGGATGGTCCCGGAGACTGCCCCAAATGCGGTATGGCGCTCGAACCCCTGACCTCCGCAGCCGAGGAAGGGGACGATAATCCTGAACTGGCGGATATGAGCAGGCGGTTTTGGACAGGTATCATTTTTACGGTCCCACTCGTAATTATCGCAATGGGCGGCTTAATCCCGGGTGTTAAAATCGAAAATATGGTCCCGATGGAGATGCGGCGATGGGTGGAGCTCGTCCTTGCGACACCGGTTGTCCTCTGGGGCGGCCTTCCGTTTTTTGTGCGCGGATGGAAGTCTGTTGTCAACCGCAGCCCGAATATGTTTACCCTGATCGCGATCGGTACCGGTATTGCGTATATCTACAGCGTAATCGCCGCCCTCATACCGGACGCCTTTCCTGCGTCATTCCGCGGCGAGGGCGGTGAGGTAGGAATGTATTTTGAAGCAGCAGCGGTCATAGTAACGCTCGTGCTCCTCGGACAGGTCCTTGAATTAAAGGCAAGGAGCAGGACAGGGGCAGCGATAAAGGCCCTTCTCGGCCTTGCCCCAAAAACAGCCAGACGTGTAAGAGAAGGGTCTGAGGAAGATGTTCCGCTTGAGCATGTAATCCCTGGTGACCTGCTTCGCGTGCGGCCGGGTGAAAAGATTCCCGTAGATGGCATTGTTACCGAGGGATCAAGCTCGGTTGACGAATCGATGGTCTCAGGTGAGCCTATTCCCGTGTCCAAGCGGCAGGGAGACCGCGTGATAGGGGCCACTGTCAATGGTACGGGATCACTTATTATGAAGGCGGAGAAAGTCGGGGCGGATACGCTATTGGCGCAAATAGTCCATATGGTGGCCGAGGCCCAGCGCAGCCGCGCGCCGATACAGAAGCTCGCAGATACAGTTGCCGGTTATTTCGTACAGACGGTGATTTCGATTGCTGTATTGACCTTTGTCGTCTGGGCATGGATAGGCCCTGAGCCCCGTTTCGTATATGCTCTGATAAATGCGGTTGCAGTGCTTATCATAGCGTGTCCATGTGCACTCGGTCTTGCAACACCTATGTCAATCATGGTTGCAACCGGCAAGGGAGCAACTTCGGGAGTACTCTTTAAAAATGCCGAGGCCATAGAGGTAATGAAAAAGGTGAATACCCTTGTTGTAGATAAGACAGGAACTCTGACCGTGGGCAAGCCAAAGCTCGTAGAAATTGTACCCGCAGAGGGATTTGAAGAAAAAGATATCATTTACCTGGCTGCCAGCCTTGAAAGGGTAAGCGAACATCCCCTTGCAGCTGCGATTGTAAAAGGAGCAGAGGAGAAATCTATCACCCTGACAAATACCGGATCTTTTGAGTCGATTACCGGAAAAGGCGTTACCGGCATCGTGGACGGGAGAAAGATATCGCTCGGTAACCGTAAACTCCTTGATGATGCAGGTATCGATCCGGGTAAACTGTCTGACAGGGCCGAGGCGATGCGCTCAGACGGGCAGACAGTAATGTTCGTTGCAGTGGACGGAAAGGCGGCCGGACTTGTTGGAGTGGCTGACCCTATAAAGGAAACCAGTGCTGAAGCGATAGCCGGGCTTCATAAAGACGGTGTTAAAGTTGTAATGCTTACCGGAGACAGCGCTACGACAGCACGGGCCGTTGCAAAGAAACTCGGTCTTGATGATGTGGT
>JBFLYJ010000180.1:0-6617 GCA_040756635.1 Nitrospirota bacterium | reverse complement strand
AATGACGAACCGTGAGGGCCTTTGGAGCCTCCTGCATCATCACGGTGGCAGTCAGTGCAATAGATAATATCCAATGCGTTAAGCCCCGGTTCTAACGGTGCGGGAATGCTTGGTATTGATATATTCTTCCCCATACTTACGACTGGATGATAGGAAGGATTGTCCGGTTCAAACGCCAGTCTCAGATTGGTCGTATTTATTACACGGGGTATGTACTGAATATCAGAGGAGTAATCACTGTGGCATTTGAAACATACCTCGTATTCATAGTTAGCGCTGGATACTTCCATTCCGTTTATGTCAACACCGCTCACGCCTTTCAGCATCCCGGAGGCATATGGAGCAGAGGCTTTTTGTCCGTTAGCTGCATGAGGGTTATGACAATCCACGCATGTTGCGCTGCGGATCATTGAACGGGATGCCCCTTTGAGCCTGCGAAGGCTCACATTCGTAAACCCGGGCTGCTCGTGATGACCTGAAAGTTTCCTGATCTGGGTCTTAATATCAGCCCTGCTTCCCGGATAGAGAGCAGGCGACTGTATTGCTGCACCTGCTTTAGCGGCAAGAGATTCTCCGTGGAGAGGGGGGTCTGAAGGCACCGGATCATGGCAGGAGAGACAATAATCTGAAGAATTATAATTAAGCAATGGTGAGTCAAGCGCAAAATGAGGGGTATGACATACCTCGCATCCCTGTTCTATTGTAGCGTGGCCTGAAAAACTCCAATCGGTCATTTGGTGACAGGTAGTGCAGAGCGCTGAAAAGCTGTTATCTATGGCGAGAAACTTTCCATAGGTGTTGTTATGGGGGTCATGACACGTGGTGCAGTGAAGCTCGGGATCCCCTCCCCCGAAAACAAGACTGGAGGGCGGCGGCGAGACAAGCTCGTCATTGGGAAGTGATTTGGAATATAAGAATGAGACTGGGTGATGGCTTGACAGGTCAATCCCAAAATATGAGGGGCTTCCCACCGGGATTGTAGTCCCTCCCATCATGGTTATCCCTCCGGACGGGTTCACAACAGCGCCGATTGCAATAGTACCGTCATGGCAGCTGAGGCAGAGCTTGGTCGGCCCAAAAGGCTGCGGAATGGGATCAGGAGTTCCGGCCTTCAATGTCGGGCTCGTGTAAACAGTATAGGTTTGCGGCTGCACCTCTTTATTCCACAGAGGCGTGTATGGCGTCGCATTATGCGGAGTATGGCAGAAGACGCAGATTCGGTTTTCCGTAAGGGCCTTTATCGGCCCTGGGCCGCTCGCTGAGAAATTGTGCGTAGTATTAACAATGTCCGTGACGGCATGCCCCGCAGCCGCAGAGAGGAAAAAGCAGGCTCCGAAAGCGAAGAGGATCATGACAGAACGTTTCATGAACAATTCACAGCCTGAAATGAACTTAGAATTTCCCATTATCATAATTTTCTGTTATCCGGAAAACCTGCACCCTTCTGTTATACGTGTCGCTGACATATAACTTATCACTGTCATCAATGAAAATACCAGACGGCAGCCAGAATTCGCCGGGATCGCTTCCCCTCGCGCCAACCGTGAGAAGAAATTCTCCCTGCCGGTTGAAGAGCTGGACATTATCAAACAGGGCGTCCACAACATAGATGATACCGTCCTTATCCACTGCAACCCCTTTGGGCATCGCAAGGTCACCGGAGCCGTCCCCATGGTGTCCAACAGAACCGAGAAAACCGCCTGACTCGTCGAATATCTGGATCCTGAAATTCAAAGAGTCTGTTACGTAAAGGGTACCTGCGGAAGACCAGAAGATATTGGTTGGAAGATTAAACTGGCCGTCCCCTTCTCCTCTCTCGCCGAACGAGAAAACAGCCTCTCCCTTTTTGTCAAAAGCATAGACCCTGTTTTCAAGCGTATCCACAACATAAAGGATATTCCTGCTGCGATTATAGGCCAGCCCTGTCGGCCTTTTGAGGTAGCCGGAACCGGCTTTGTGCAGTGAAAAGAGAAATCTGCCGTCACTGCCAAAGATAAAAACCTTCCCGATCAGCGAGTCCGAGACATAAAGCCGCAATTCATCATCGAATATCACGCTTACCGGTGACTTTAATCCTTCCTTGGCCGCGCTGAAGAGCTTTAGATACTGCTGTCCATTGGGGATATAGAGGTGAATACATCTGCATCCCGTGTCTGCCACAGCAAGGCGCCCGTCGCTTCCAACAGCAACGGAGACCGGCAGGCTGAAGGTGTCATTTCCGCCGCCCCCGCTTCCTCCGTAAACAATAGTCCTTAACAATGAATCAGACGATCTGCTGCGCGTAAATCCCTTTAAAGACATTTCATAGGTGACCTTTGCGCCTGCCGGCTGGTACGGCCACTGAAGAGTTATTGCATTATGCTCTTTCCGTAGCTCCCATTGTGAAGCGCAGCCTGAGGTCAGGAAGACCGCGAGGCAGATGATTGCAAGCGTCATTCCGCTCATTCTCCGCAGGCTGAATCCCGCAACATCTTTCACATAGGCTGCTGATCTGCTATTCACTGCTCTTTGACCTCTTTTTTAGACATAGCTATAATTAGGCTCAATTAGAATATCTTTCTCTTTATATTAATGTAATAATACTGGTGGATTCTTTCTGTCCTTATCGTTGTATCCGCCCCTGTGGATTCTGTTATAGAATCAAAGGCGCTTGCGCCAAGGCTGAAGACCAATCTCCCGATCTTCCACAGCAGGCTCGAATTCAGAGAATACGTTGTTCCATTTATCTGCCCCTTCGTATAGGCATAAGCGCCGCCTGCGGAAAAGGAGAGGTTCTTCTCCGGAAACTGCTTCTGGATGTTTGCGGAAAGGGAAGCGGCCGTGATCGTTAACTGCTCCCCCTGCTCGATTGACCTGCCCTCCGGATAATTAGTGTCTGAGTAAGCTGCCGTAGAAGAGAAGCGGGTTGTTTCGGTGATATTGTTGGAGTAGCTCACCTCTCCGCGCCATGCACTGTAAGGGCTGATGTTTGAGTCGAAATCCTGATACTCTGCCATTGCCTGAAAGGGTTTCTTCTGAAAAATAACGCCCGCCGCATATAATGTGGAATCTACAGGCGCCCCTGTGAAATTCCCGGAGAGCACATCCGATCTGACATTGGTATGATTGAAATAGGGGTTCAGCATGTGATTGAACAGATTAAAGCTGATGTTGTACCCGGCTGTTTCCATTTGAAGTTTGAAATTCCCTGATGTGAGGTCATAGGTGACAAGGAATTCATAGGTCCCCGGCACGACAAACTGTGAGGGAAGATTGATGACATTTATCTGGAATGTGTTGCCGAAGGGGGACACGATATAATGGATATTCTCCTCCAGAAGAATGAGTTCAAACGGCTCTATGGGAGACTTCAGAAAAATCCTGACGGTTTCCAGAGCCGCAAACTGAGTGTTGATGACAAAGGAGCCGGGTACTGCAACCGAGGCATGAGGTTCATTGGCAACCGTTGTCTGTCCCGCGCTGTCCGTCACAGCCCTGCTCAGATTCAATCCAGCCAATAACATACCGCCCGGGATGCTCTTGTTGTAGCTGGTCGCCAGAGAGTGGCTTGTCCCCTCTGTATCGCCTGCAGAGGAGGCCAGTGAATTACGCCGTAATGTGTAAGTGTTGCTCAGGCTCTGGTAGAGTTTATGGATGATGTCCAGTTCAGCCCTTTTGCTTATATTAGACAAGCTGCTTTCAGAAGAAGTATCCGTTGCGCCGGTGGTGAACCCATTCTTCTGGTAGTTGTAGGAAAGTTCAGTCCTGAAGTTAAGCGGAAGTTTGACAGATAAACGCTCGTCCCAGGACAGCAGGTCATGTTCAACGGAGGCGGCAAGGGGATCTTCCTGCGTGAAGATGTTCTTTGCCAGATTGCTGCTAAGGCTGGCCTTCCCCAGGTCTATGAAATTATTAAGGTGATATTCATTTGAGACACCCTTTAGCAGTGACGATGAGGTGAAATCGCGATGGATGTATCCCCCGTTCAGCGAAAATTTGTTATCGTTCCTGTATTGTTTAAAATACTTGCCGTCAACACTGAAGGTCTTTACATCAGAAGAATTCAAAGAGGACTCTATGGAATTTTCTATATATTTCAGGTGGAAAAAATAAGGCTTTTTCTCGTACCTGAAAACAGCGCCTCTGCTGGTTTGTACGTTGTGGGACTGTGTTGCCAGATATTCCGTAAACAGGGGTTCAGTGCGTCGGGTGAACAGTCTTAGATTATAAGGATGTTCGGGGAGCACAACAACATTCACGTCATACTCTGTCCCTGTGGCATTTCTCCAGCTCACCGGCTCGCTTAAGGATGAATTATAATCTTCCTGTTTCAGCACGCCAGAGAGCGCGAACCGGTACTGTACAAACCTTGGGTGGTAGACATAACCGATAGAGGAAAGGGTCAGCTTTTCCTTAACGAAAATATCTGTCCATTCCGACCGGGTAACGCCGGCTTTGCTGTTGTCGGTCTCATAAGAGTCAGACTCGTAAGTGGTGTGTACGTCCAGATCCACACTGTTTTCGTAGGGGGTCGGAATGAATTCCCTCCAGTTGGCCGACACCGTAGAAGAACAGGCTGCAAAGGCAGCTGTCAGTACCATGAAGATTTTAGCAATATGTCCCATAACCTCCATGCGCCGATAACGGGTTGTCATTATCTTCATTTCAGCAAGTATTTCTTGTCAGACATATGCGCGTTATGACAGGACGTGCAGTTCATGTCGCTGCCTTTGTGCGCCTGGTTTTTCGCTATATCTTTTTCATCATGGCAATAAAAGCAGAAGGTCTTTGCTTCAGACACAAGGAGAAACTGATACCTGGAACCATGGGGATCATGGCAGACCCTGCAATCCCCGGAGATGAGCGGGCCGTGCACAAATTTCTTGTCCATCCGGAATTCATGGCATCTGAAGCAGAGCTCCTGTATGGGCGCTACAAGGGCGTTAGTCCCGCGCAGGTGGCAGGCTTCGCACATCTTTGCCTCATATGGACCGTGCCCGTATGAGGTTTTTGCCTTCCTGACGGCTATCCCTTTGTCTGCTGCTTTCTGCCCCTCGGCGGCCTTTTCCGCTTCAGGTTTAGGTACGCCGTCAAAGAAGAAACTGAGTACCCTGTATCGCGTTGTTGCTTCGCAGCCGTACAAGAATACTGCGCACATGCAAAGGGTAAATAATATAATCCATGCTTTTTTTGAATGCAAAATTACGGTGCTCCTGACTTCCTTGCGCTTCCCTGTTTAATTTTTTCTTTCCCTTGCGGAGAGCCCTGAAGTTTGCGGCCTCACTTATTTTCGTTCGATTCGGCGGGTTCTTTCTTCTCTTGTTCGTTTTCTTCTTTCCCCCCGGCCTTCTCCAGTTCCTCCAGATCTTTCCGCTTTCTCTCCTCAATTGATTTCAGGATCTCTTCTTCAGAGAGGTATTTTTTCCCTTTCTCCCTTCCAAAACCCAGGACGTTCACAGCGCGGTCGCCCACCTGACTCGTCACTAAGATGAGGTACTCGACTTCGAAACCGGGCTGGACATACTTCTCGAAATAATGCAGGTTGTTATAGTCTATGACGACTTTTGCGGGGAGCTGAAAATGTCCCGGACCGGGCTCGCCTTCTCCAAAAAAGAGAAGGGGCCTACCGTCCTTGTTGAATATCTGCACATTACCAAAAGAGGCGTCAACGGCGTAAAGACGGCCTTCATTGTCAACGGCAATGCCCTTCGGCCTTGCAAAGTGTCCCATGCTGTCTCCCAGCTTCCCAAACATTGACTGGAAGTGTCCGTCCCTGTCGAACTTTACGACCTGGAACCTCCCAATGTCAGCGACATAGATGTATCCGTCACGATCAACGGCCAGATTGGTGGGCCTGTCAAGCCTTTCTGAGGGATCACCCTTGTCGCCGATAGTCCCGACCAATTCCCCTGATTTTTTATCAAAGACCCTGATCAAACCGTTCATCATGTCGGCAACATAAAGCCTGTTCTCAAAGGGCACGGCATCCACCGGCTTCCAATTCCCCGGTGTTCCGTATGCGTTCAGGTACTCGTCATTCCGGTCAAAGGAGACCACCTGTTCCCTGACGGGATCGGTTATATACTTTGTGCCGTCAGCCTCGATGCTGATATTGAGCGGCTGTTTTAGTTTGCCGGAGCCCCTTGCGCCTTTCAACGTACCGAATGTTTTAGCCTTTAAATCGAAAACAATAACTGTTGCGTTGGTGTCGCAGACATATATCTTCCCGTCGTAAATCCCCACCCCGTAAGGCTTGTCTATCCTTTTCGCCTCCTTTTCTCCAACAACAAATTTTCGGAAAGCGCTCTCTTCCTCAATGTCCTTCAGTCCGGTAAATGAGGTGAGATACTGAATGCGGGGGAGTTGAGGAGCAGGGGGGAAGAATACTATCTCCTCTTTCTTTTTTTGAGGCGCGGCGCAGCTTACAATAAAAATAATAAGCGCAGCGCATGCGATGTTTCTCAACCTGTTCATCATATGTAGACTCCTTATTCTTACGTTTCTCTTTTATTCTCCGGAAGAGGCGAAAAATTTATTTAATTATATCATAAAGATACGCCCTGCGGTCTCTGCCCTAAAGTTCTTCATAACATCATATTACAAAAAAGGAGGGGGATGGAAACCATCCCCCTCCTGAG
>JBFLYJ010000018.1:0-17021 GCA_040756635.1 Nitrospirota bacterium | reverse complement strand
TCAGTCTGGGGGCCCCTGCTGAACCGTCAAACGGGATCGTCTCTTTCGTCACCAGGGTACGGACCGGCTTCGGCACATGGCTCGAAAACTTTATTTCAGGACCGTACAGGCGCTTTCTGTCTTATTGTTTACGGTACAGGTACATTACGCTCGCGGCATCGATCTCAATTCTGTTCGTTACTGTCGGGATCGTCGGCGGCGGAATAGTTAAATTCCGCTTCATGCCGAAGGTCGACGGTGATTTTGTCACCGTCTCTATTAAAATGCCGATCGGCACCCCGGTGGAAGACACAGAAAAGGCCCAGCAGTATGTCAGCGCCCGGATCACCGAACTCGTCGCTGAGCTGGACAAGGGACTTCCCCGGGGAGAAGAAAGTGTCCTCCGCCACACGTTCTCTACCGTAGGCAGCACGATCATACAGCAGGACCCGGGACATGGAGGGGGGGGGACAACATCAGGGTCCCACCGCTCCGATATCATTATGTTTCTTACCAAGGGTGAGGAACGGAGTGTCCCGGCGGCTGAAATAGCGGCCGGACTTCGGAAAAAAATAAGAAATGTGCCTGGCGCGGAATCAGTGACAGTAGCGTCCGATCTCGTGAGCTTCGGATCAAATATTGATGTCCGTCTGGCGCATGAGGATTTCGATGTGCTTACAACTGCGAAGGACAGGATAAAGATGGCCCTTGCCGGGTATAACGGTGTCAGTGATATTTCCGACAACTTTACCAGGGGCAAGCACGAGCTCAAGCTGCGTTTAAAGCCCGAAGCCAAGACACTCGGAATTACCGAAACGGATCTCGGACGCCAGGTCCGCTCCGCTTTTTACGGCGCTGAGGCGCTCAGGATACAGAGAGGCAGAAATGAAGTAAAAGTAATGGTGCGTTATCCTGAAGGTGATCGGAAGAGTCCGGCAGACCTCGAGAACATGCGCATACGGACCCGTGACGGCGGGGAGATACCATTTTCAAGGGCAGCTTACGTGCAGGAAAGCCAGGGCTTCACAGCCGTCAACAGGACGGACAGAAAACGGGTAATTAATATAACGGCCAGCGTGGACGGCAAGGCGGCCAATCCGGAAGAAATCGTCAGTGACCTGAAGAACACACTCCTGACGGACCTTGTGAATGATTACCCAGGGCTGACCTACGACCTTGAGGGTGAAGAAAAGGAACGCAAGGAATCAATGGGAAGCATGGCGATAGGGTTCGCAATGGCGCTCTTTCTGATTTATACATTGCTGGCTGTCCCCTTCAAGAGTTACCTCCAGCCGTTTATCATAATGGTCTCGATCCCGTTCGGTATCGTGGGCGCCATACTCGGCCACATGATCATGGGATTTGATCTCAGCATCCTCAGTATGTTCGGCATAGTCGCGCTGACCGGTGTGGTTGTCAACGACTCCCTTCTCCTGATCGATTTTATAAACCAGAAGAAAAAAATTATCAATGACAATGTCCAGGCAGTAGCCGAATCCGCTGAGCGCCGGTTTCGCCCGATCCTGCTTACGTCACTGACCACATCCCTCGGCCTCACCCCGATAATACTCGAAAAAAGCATGCAGGCGCAGTTTCTTATCCCAATGGCGATAAGCCTCGGCTTCGGTATCCTGTTCGCG
Source organism: Nitrospirota bacterium (assembly GCA_040756635.1). Lineage (GTDB taxonomy): Bacteria > Nitrospirota > Thermodesulfovibrionia > UBA6902 > UBA6902 > UBA6902. The sequence goes on along the minus strand of JBFLYJ010000018.1, from coordinate 15,402 downwards.
ACCGGGATCACCCTGCTACTTGTGCCATCACTTTATCTTGTCCTTGAAGATTTACTGGGTCTTTTAAAAAAATCTGATACCATTTAAGTTCTCCAGCCGGCACGATGCGGCTGCAATGAGACGAAAATACTGTAGCATGCCTGCATTGCATAATTATGCATTCACCAAGGTATTGCCATAAATATTTTCAAGCACGCACGTCCACTTCAAATATTTACCGGACACTTATGATAATCAATATGACATACGTCATATTCAATTCCCGTCTTATTGGTTAACATGAATTCATATGAACCATTTAAGAGCGGCAGTTCTACTTGTAATTATCAATTTATTGGCTGCGCAAACGGTCCCGGCCGCGGAGACCCGGCTGCAGAAAAATATGGTTAAAGGAGAGAATAAAACTTATATGATACCCCCGGATAAAGAGCTCAGGGAAAAATTAACACCAATACAATACAAGGTGACGCGTCAGGACGGGACTGAACGCGCCTTTGATAACGAATACTGGGACAATAAAAAAGAGGGCATATACGTTGATATCGTTTCCGGGGAACCCCTGTTCAGCTCACGGGACAAGTATGACTCCGGTACAGGTTGGCCCAGTTTTTCGAGACCGCTGGAACCGGGCAATGTCATTGAAAAAGAGGACCGGTCCCTGTTCATGAAAAGGACGGAGGTCAGGAGCAGGCATGCCGACTCCCATCTCGGCCATGTATTCGATGACGGGCCCGCGCCCACCGGGCTCCGCTATTGCATGAACTCGGCGGCGCTCCGTTTTATTCCAAAAGAAGACCTGGAAAAAGAGGGATACGGAGAATATCTGAAGCTCTTTGAAAAGTAATTTACGCGAAGTATCGGTCACCGCCTCGACCTGCCCCCCAAGCCCTTATTGAATAATAAGGCTGTTTTTTAATAAAATAAACCCGTTCCATTCAGTCCCAAATAATGCGTTTACATAAAGCGGGCGCTTGTATGCAGCTTGTTTTTCGATAGATTAACTCGATTTTGATTAATGTATCGGATAAAGTTGATTCAGTTCCGCCCGCATAATCCGAGAATAGTTCTTCGAGTCATCTAAATTATTTTAAGTAGACCGCATTGTTTGAATTAACGTTTACCCGTCGGGAAGAATGTGTTTGATTACTCCCCGGCTTTCGTGTGTTTCAAATATCATACTTAGCACATGCATCTGACAGCGCGGCAATCTGACAGAACAATAAATATTTCAGCAGGTAATCATGGATAAATTACGCCAGTCCGTACTGAACTTTATCTCCCTGGAGGACCACATTACCGACGGGAGTTCCCAGCTTTACCATAAGGTCGTTTCCTGCATGCATGACCTGTGCTTTCATATACTTGAAGCGGAAAAGAACGGAACGCCCCGCGAAAAGATCGAGGAGATCATCAAGCCGGCCAGGGACATTCACGGCCGATCTGTCTTTGTCAGGCGCCTTCAGGAGTGGCCGAGAAATTATTCGGGAGATTTTGAAACCATAGAGTATATTTGCAATCCCCGGAACAAATCACGATACGGAAAAATCGAATACTACATCGAAGAATACGCCCTGAACAGCGCAATGGCGCAGCAGCACAGGAACAAGGTCCTCAGGCAGTCCTGTATCATTCTTGATACGCTGTTAAGCGGTAAAAATACTCCAAAGGTATTATCCGTCGGATGCGGAGGCTGTCCCGATATAATGCTTATTGAAAAATACATTACTGATGTCTCTTTTGATCTGGTACTGCATGACGTGGACAGCGACGCCCTTGAACTTTCAAAAGAAAGACTCCGCAATTTAAAAGGCAGTCTGCATTTCGTCAACGGCAATTTTCTCCAGTCGCTGAGAAAGATAGAAAAGCTGGGGCCGTTCGACCTGGTTCTTGCCGGCGGACTGTTTGATTACCTGTCAGACAAGCACCTCTCTTTCTTCCTGAAACAGGCGTTAAAAAACCTTCTGGACCGGAACAGCCTCCTCTTCTTTTCAAATATCAGAGACGGGAACCCCTTCCAGGTATGGCAGGAATATCTGGCTGACTGGAAACTGATTTACAGGTCTGAAAAGGACATTCTCGGGCTGCTGACTGAATCGGGCTTCTCAAGCGAAGAGGTTACGACAGAGACGGACAAGACAGGCCTCACATTGCTCGTTTCGGTCGATAAGAAATCATAAGATCCACGGGATAAAATCCGCCTTCCTTTAAATTATTTGTTTGACATCACAAAATGTCCATGTTATATCTGTTATTACAGATCAGAGAAGACTCAGCTTAATAAATATTATTAAATATAAACAATGATCAAAAGAGAGGGAACGGCGGCCATGAAAAAAAGTGGGTGTCCTGTAACAAAATTATCAACCGTCCTTATTGCCGTTGATAATTCCGCTCACAGTAAAAAAGCGTTAAATGAAGCCTTCAACCTGGCAAAATCCTGTTCGTCACGTATCCACGTCCTGTCTGTTGTCGAAGCCAATGAGGAGTTTGAGTCGTTCGCACCGGAGGCGGTCGAAAAAATGGGGATGGCGGTAAAAAAGCTACTGGACGCTGTTTCAAAACGAGCGAAAAAAGAAAATATCAAATGCAGCCTTATATCTCATACAGGCGATGATCCGGCCCAATTCATTGTTAAAGAAGCAATAAAACTAAAAGCGGACCTGATAATTATGGGAAAGCACGGCACCAGAAAAAGTCTGACGAAATTCGTAATGGGAAGCGTGACAGCCAAAGTCCTGAGCCATGCGCCATGCAATGTCCTTGTGATTGTTAAATAAAGGGATCATCCCGGCGGTTATCTACAATTAGTATACAAAACATTGTTACCTTCACGGTGGCTTCCATTACTGCGTCATTACACACTTGCGGCACACTTATGACGCATTTCTGATTGGATGATTGGCATTTTTATTTACACATAGCCCCTCCTTTCCCGCTATTAACTTGCTGTAATTAAATTCAATTCATCAAATATATTATTTCAATGCCCTCCTGGCACGATTATTGTTAAGAAATTTAACATCTCTCGTTTATACATTGATAATGTGATCGATTATGTTGCCGTGGGGCGACTTAAATAAAAAATGAACAGACTTTCGTTCATAAACACAAAAGAGGGGAAAAAATGAAGAAATTATTTATAGCAGTATGTGTCATGTGGGTACTATTCTTTGCCTTTTCGTCTGCCAGGGCTGACTTACTCGGTTCAGCCGGTAATTATAACGCTTTTATATACGGTGATATGAATGTGTGGACGACCGAGTCGTTAGGTCGGGTGGCCGCCGGCGGGAACATCAGTATGTACAATTACGGGGTCGGAAGCGCCGCCTCACCGGCTGAATACAGTATTGTCGGTGGAGGGGACATATTATTTCAGCAGGGTGTGGTTTATAACGGCGGCATATTTGCGGAAGGAGATGTGACACTCAGCCATCCGACTGTCTTCGGCAATGTCACTGCCAATGGCGCGATAAATCATACTCCGACTGACGGTACGATTACAGGCATTAAGCAGGCATATGCCGGGGCGGCAAGTCCGGTTGATTTTGACGTGGAATTTGATTATCTGAAATGGGTATCCGGTTCACTTTCTACAATGACCGCAAACGGCACTACAAACATCACCCCATGGAACGCCATCACTTTGACGGGCAGCTCTGATATCAATGTCTTCAGTCTTGACGTCACCGATATCAATAGCGCTGTATCGCTCACTTTTAATATAGGGGCTGATGACGTCGCAATTGTAAACATCTCGGGAACAGGGGCTGATTTCAGCGGGTTCGGCATCTCGGGATACGAAGGGAAGCAGGGAAATATCCTGTATAATTTCTACGGCGCTGATCTGCTAAACATTCAGAACATAGGAGTGAAAGGAAGCGTCCTTGCCCCTTACGCAAATGTGGGGTTCAATTCAGCCCACATCGACGGGACGCTTATCGCCAACTCCCTGACCGGTACCGGTGAATTTCATCAGTATGAGTTTGATTATAATGTCCCGGTTGTCCCTGAGCCGGTGAGCTCGATACTTTTCCTGACAGGCGGCGCGGTATTCGGTCTGAGAAACTTCAGGAAGAGAATCACCCTTAATTAATATTTCATTACCAGATCAGGGAAAGAAACGCATCCAGGTCGGTCTGCAGGCGGTTGAACTTGCACCAGATGACCATACACTGCTCCGAGCGGTAGCAGTAGCCGTCTTTTACTACAACATGCACATTGATCCCTGTTCTGTCTTTGTGCGGACATGACAAATGCAGCTTGCCGGTCTCGACTGCATAGGTTTTATGCGCCAGGGAATCTTTTTTCATATTTCTATTTTATCCTAATCCCGAAGCTTTGCAAAGCAGAGGCGCTGTTTGACATCAGTAAAAAAACATCGGCCTGGTGCTGTTCAAATGTTTCTTGATAACTTCTGCTGTTCCATCTGAAGCTGTTTCAAGAGGGCGAAATCCTTTTTCAGTTCCGCCTCTTTTATCCTGCCCTGGAGCTCCTGCAGCACAATTTTCCGTTTGTTGTCCTTTATCCGCTTAATGCAGTCGTTAAGGGCCTTTTCCGGATCTTCAAACTCCGGGTTCTCGATGTCCTCGTTCAGGGAGATCCCGGTCAGATAATTTTTCCCCTCGCTGTCGCACAGCGACATAAGACGGTTCAGGTCGGTCGTCCCCTCCTTGATCCTGCTGAATATTGAACGGGCAACAGGGTCCTTGAGATCTTCAGTGGATATTTCTTTACACGCTTCCGCCGCCCTCTCAGGCCGCTGCAGCAGAAGCTTTATGATATACAATTCATTTTTGGGCCTGACCTTCGGTTTAGGCTGGGCAGAGGTGGCCGGCCTGTCATGTCGCTGCTGCTGTTTCTTTATGCGCAGATACTCTTCCCTTACGTAACGCTCCTCCACTTTGATTTTCTCAGAGAGCATCTTTATGTATGTGCCCTGAAGTATTTTGTCCGGGGCCTTTGATATCGCCTCTATCGCCTCCCGCGCTATCGTACGCTTCTCGCCCTTCTGCGTCATAAAAAATTCAATGACCGACAGTGGATTTGCAACCAGGGTCTGAAACGCCTCTTTCCCTTTTTTGCGCAAAAAACTGTCCGGGTCCTCGTTACCGGGTATGGAAAGCACCTTCACATTAAGACCGCTTTCCAGAAGTATGCCGACCGCATTTTTGGCGGCCTTGTTACCGGCCTCGTCACTGTCAAAAACGATTATGACCTCTTCGGCAAATCTCTTTATCAGTTTACCATGCTCCGGCGTGCAGGCCGTCCCGAGCGGGGCCACCGCATTTGTAAAGCCGAACGTATGGGCGGTAATCACGTCCAGATATCCCTCCATAAGCAGGACCTGCCCAGTGTTCTTTACGGTGTCTTTGGCGCGGTCAAGACCGTACAGGACCTTCCGCTTGTTGAAGACCGGGGTTTCGGGTGAGTTCAGGTATTTCGGTTCGGAATTGTCTATCGCCCTCCCGCCGAACGCGATCACATCACCCTTGAGATCGTATATGGGAAACATTATCCTGTTTCTGAAAACATCATAGACCCCCTTTGGTCCCTGGGTCGCGAGACCGGCCTTTCTAACCATATCCGGTTTATATCCTTTGCGCGCAAGAAAATTCAGAAGACCATTCCATGAATTCAGTGAATATCCCAGTACGAACTGTTTCCGGACCTCATCGCTGATGCCCCTCGATTCGAGATAACCGGCTGCCTGCGTATTTTTCGGAAGGTTCTGCTGAAAAAACCAAGCGGCTTCCCTGTTCATATTAAACAGGGGCTCTTTCTCACCGCTCTCCGCGGCCTCTTTTGGCGAGGTCTTGAGAGTGACCCCCGCCCTCTTAGCGAGTACCTTCAGCGCCTCCGGGAATGAGAGGTTTTCAATCCGGGCAAGAAAGGTGAATATGTCTCCGCCGCTCCCGCAGCCAAAGCAGTGGAATATCTGCTTTACGGGGCTGACGGTAAAAGAGGGCGTCTTCTCGGCGTGAAACGGGCAGAGTCCCTTCCAGTTCTGCCCCGCCTTCTTCAGCTGGACATAGTCCTGTACCAGATCAACGATCTCTATCCGGTCTTTTATCTCTTCAAGGGTGCTGTCATCGCGGGGAGGCATAATCTAAATGATACAGGATAGCGGATGAGGGATACAAGCGTTTTTATGTTTCAGTAGAATCGTTAACCAATCGCAATAAAAGGGACTGTCCGCACGTCGCCACATGGGGCACATAAATGGATCGTGAAGGTCCGCCCCGGCTCCGGGAATCAGCTGTCACTGATTCGCAGCAAATAATTGTCGTGCAATTTTGTAAGCAGGACGAGCGCGGCCGTCGAACCTATCAGGCACCAGAACATATCGGTCTGCGTGTCCCAGATATAACCCTGCGTCCCGAGAAACGCCTCGGTATCGGTCGGATCCGATAGAGAGGCCAGCCATTCAACGATCTCGTATATCGCTGAAAAAGCCAGAGGTATCGCAACAGAAATAAACCCAAGCCATTTGCCTCGCCTTAGAGGCGATGTTCTCGCCAGGATCTCGCGCGTGTATATCGCCGGACCGAAACCCTGCATAAAATGACCGATCTTGTCGTAATTATTACGGGTCCAGCCGAACCAGTCCTCCATCCAGAAACCCAGCGGGACCTTAGCATATGAGTAATGGCCGCCCAGCATCAGGATCATGGCGTGTATAGCAATAAGAGTATAGGCCATATCGGTCAGCGGAAATCTCTTGTACGTAAGCAGCATCACAGGTAAAGCAATCATGACCGGAAAGGTTTCCAGGACCCACGTTAGGCGGGTATCATGAGGTCCGATCCCCGACCATACCCAAAATACCAGTACTGCTATCAATAATATTACTCGATACTTGCTTGATGACATATAAATCGGACCTCTATCATATTCTACTTTTAATATTCCGCGTGCCCCCTCTTACGCACTTAAGTGCCCTTGACAAAGCGGGGCCTTATAAGGGTTAGGCTAATTTTTCATATCTATCTATTCTCATCAATGCTAAATCTCTGACTTTTTCTGTTGCTATCTGTAAATTATAAGGCCTTATTAAGTTGTTTTTCTTTATATCCAGAACTGTAGATACGCCATTAAATGACTTCCCGCTTGTAAATGTCTCAACTACAGAATTCCTGATTTTGCATTCTTCACAGTTTAAGTCTATACCACACCCTGCTTCTGTAAATGAATGTATGCAATCAAATACTTGTCCACCCCTGTGTCTTTCGATTTGAGATAAATCTTTGTTAAATAATTCACATGCTTTTTTATTTGCTGTACGGACTTGTCTTGGATCTGGCTGCATAAGAAGAATTGGAGCTTCAATATTGTCAAGAAACGATATTACTAAATCATCTTGCTGATTGAATATGATATCTATACATTGTGAGCATATGTCATGAGTGATGAAACGGTTTTCATTGTTCCTATATTTTATGGAGCCACTACAATAAATACATGCTACTGACATTCACTCCCCCTAATGTTTTTGAGCCTAACGATATCTATACTATGCAGGGATAATAGAAAGATCAGCCCGTCCCTGGATAGGAAATTATAAACTTCCGCATGGCGTTTGTCACGAAAAAAATAATAAGGTTGGAAGGATGAAGAAGACTAAGGGGTATTTAAGGAGTCAGCAGCGGAAGCAACTGGTATCGGGGAGAATAGATCGTATGAATCGATCCGGCAGTGAAAAGCACCATCTGGCTATTATAGACCAGATGGGAATTCGGAGATACAACATTTCCTGAAATTATGGTACCCCTCGATAATAAGGTGCTGGTTAAGCTGATTTACATGCATTCCCAAACTGAGTTTTGCATTGAGGCGGGGCAATTCGCAGTTAACTATTCTTCTGCTTTAACCTGGTGAACCTTCTGAATCCAGAGCAGGCGACTATGTTCAGCTTGCCCTTTTTCTGGACTTCATCGAGTATCAGGTTCATACCGAGATTATCGCTTGAAATGTGTCCGGCGATAACGACATTCATGTGGCGCTTTTCAGCTTCCTTCCTGTGCTCCTCGCCCAGATGCATGCCTACGATAGTGCTGACGCCGGAGTTCACAAGGCTTTCGAAGATGGTCTTCGCGCCGCCGGTGCCGCCGGTCATGTCTACGAAGATCTTCCCGGCGCTGCGTTCGCCTGAACCCAGAAGGATTTTAGGGCCCGCATTGTTTTTTACGGCCTCACTGTATTCGGGGATTTCCTTCAGTAGCCGGATGACGTCATCGAGGGTGTCAGGAGACTTACTGTCAAATATCTTCTGCAGAAAACCCTGGACCATGTTGTCCGCGGGTGTATGCACACACATAAAAGGCATATCAAGCAGGGCCGCCATGTCCGACGCCCTGGTGTGGTTTGCAGGGGAAAGACTTCTCTCGACCTCTTTTATACGGCCTTCGAGAAGTCCTTCCGCAATATTGATCGGTACGCCGAATTGATTAAGTATGTCAGCTTGCATATGCATCACTTCATAGAAATTCGCAAAGGCCTTGCCTTCAGGATGATGGGCTAAGACAAGATCTATTTTCTGTCCCTTTGAAGAAAGCCGGTCGGCCAGAAGTATTTCACCCATCTCCATGTCAATGCCCACGAGTGCGGTCCGGATCTCCTCTTTGCCCGTCCCGTAAAGGATCCTGGTATCGGCGTACGGATTAGTCAGGGTCTCGACGTCAAAGAACTCTTTCTCCTTGAGGTCTCTGTGTTTCTTCTTCGCTTTATCCAGCGTCTTTAGGACCGTTTTCTTCCCGCGCGGGTCTGCTTCGATCCCTTTGGAAATAACGGTTTCATACAGCTGTCTTAATTTCACCTATGCCTCCAAAAGCTCCTTGACTATCCGGCTCACGAGCTTGCCGTCAGCCTGTCCTTTCAGCCTTGCCATTGCAGACTTCATCACCCTTCCGGTGTCTTTGGGTCCTGACGCGCCTTCTGCGGCAATTACTTCCTGCAATATTTTCTTGACGTCATCCTCGCCGAGCTGTTTGGGGAGATAATCCTGGACCACCAGCATTTCCTCCCTCTCTTTGCCGGCAAGGTCCTCTCTGCCTGCCTTTGAAAATTGTTCAATCGATTCCTTTGCCCGCTTGACGGCAGACAGAAGAATGGCCTGGACCTCATCGTCAGTCAGCGGGGACTTCTTTTCGATCTCCTTATACTTCATGGATGATTTTATCATCCTGAGCACAGAGACCCTGTTTTTGTCCCCTGCCTTGAGGGCCACATTATAATCGGCTGCAATCTTCTCGGAAACAGACATTAGTCCCTCGGCGATATCTTAAATCTCTTGGCCGCCTTTTTTCTGGCAGCGATGGTTTTTTTCTTTTTCCTTACACTTGGTTTATCATAATGCTCTCTTTTCCTTACTTCGGACAGGATACCTTCCCGTTCACACGCTTTTTTAAACTTGCGGAGAGCATTCTCAAACGATTCATTTTCCCTGACTTTTACTAAGGGCATTCCGGTTCACCTCCCTCGCCATAACATTCCGAATAATATAACTTTTCACAAATTATTAATGCAAGAGTCCTTTTTAAATAACAGGGGTTTGGCAAACAAGGAGCCATCTTTATTTTATCCTGTTTTTCCCGTCGACCCTGATTATTCTGGGTGAAAACTCCCTGATCTCATCTTCAGTGTAATAACAGTAGGAAAAGATCATTATGACGTCCCCGACCAGACACTTCCTCGCTGCGGGCCCATTGAGGCAGATCGTCCCTGAATCCCTCTTCCCCGGGATTATATAAGTCTCGAACCTTTCACCATTGTTGGCGTTACTTATCCTTACCTGCTCATACGGTTTCATCCCGGTGGCATCTAGCAGTGCTTCATCTATCGTCACGCTGCCTTCATATGCGATATTGGAATCCGTTACTGTGGCGCCATGTATTTTGGCCCTCAGCATACATCTGTACATGTTAAGCTCCTTCTTTCTTTAAATCTTAATAAATCTTATATTGCATCCGGTCAGAGTGTCAATACTCCGTCAAAACAACTCTGAATCAGATTTCATTACTCGATTATCTTTGGTACCCTGTAGAAATTTTCGTTGCTTTCCGGAGCGTTTTGCAGGGCCTTTTCTCTGGGCAGGGACGGTCTTGGGATGTCTTCTCTGAAAACATTCTTTACTGAAAGCACATGAGCGGTAGGCTCTATGTCCTCGGTATCAAGCTCATTTAACTTGTTTATATATTCAAGTATGCCGCCAACCTGTCTGGAAAACAGCTTTGCCTCGTCATCCGATAGTTTCAGCCTCGCGAGCAGGGCCACATGCCCGATTTCCATTAAATCCTCTCCAGGTTGGCAAACTTCAGGGAAAGCCGTTTAATGCCTACGGATGAGAAATTGACCATGACCTTCACATCGTCCGTTTCTCCATAGCTGTCTCTTACGACGCCGACTCCCCACTTGGGATGCCTGACTCTCGAACCTGTGGCATACGGAGATGCACCCGTGGGATTCACCGGGACTTTCACGACTGCTGAACTTATTGCGTCAGCGCGGGGCCTCTTTTCAATGCATTGATAGCAGGCGGCAGGGATATCAGAGAGAAACCTTGACGGCTGCTGGTCCTGGACAGAAGTATACAGTCTCCTTTTCTTTGCACCGGACATTACCAGCATGTCCTGCGCCCTCGTAACACCCACATAAAAAAGCCTGCGCTCTTCTTCGAGTTCTTCAGGGTCCTTGATAGCGTGGAAATGCGGCAAAAGTCCGTCTTCGATGCCGGCAAGGAACACCACCGGGAATTCAAGTCCCTTGGCGCTGTGTAATGTCATCAATGAAACACTGTCTTCAGGGTTATTTTCATCGAGTCCGCTGAAAAGCGAGGCGGTGTCAAGGAAAGACTTGAGGTCTTTTCCCTCGGAGAATTTTTTGATTTCAACTACATTGTCCGCCCTTTCCTCTCCGACCCACTCGATATACCCCGTTTTTTTATTAATCTGCTCGATAAGTTCAGGGACCGCGGTATCTTTGTGGTTGATCAGGTCATCGATGACGCTGATAAAGCCGCTGATCTTGTCCTTCAGGGAATTCGTATAGCCACTGCTTTTTATAATATACTTCATGGTCTGATAAAGACTCTCTTCCCTCTTGCGGGCCTCATTTTCCACTCTTGTTATGGTCGCGGCGCCGATCTGCCTCGGGGGGCAATTTACGATCCTCTTGAGACTGACTGAGTCATCCTGGTTGGCAATGACCTTCAGATATGAAACCATGTCCTTGACCTCTTTCCTCTGGAAAAAACTCATGCCTCCGTAAATGCGGTACGGCTGCCCGTTTTCCCTCAGGGCCTCTTCCAGGAACCTGGACTGTTGATTGACCCTGTAGAGGACGGCAATATCTTTGTAATGATATTTACCTTTCTGGAAGAGTTCTTTTATGGACTGAGCGATATATCTGGCCTCTTCAAGCTCATTGGAAGCCACGCAGTAACATATTTTTTCACCGCTGCCCCTGTCCGTCCAGAGTTTTTTGGGCATCCTGTTGGGGCTGCAGGCGATGATACTGTCCGCTATATCCAGGATGCTCTGCGTAGACCTGTAATTCTGTTCAAGCTTAACGACCTTTGTTTTCGCGAAATCCTTTTTGAATGAATGGATATTTCTGATTTCAGCGCCCCTGAATTTATAAATGCTCTGATCGTCGTCACCTACGGCGCAGATATTCTTGTGACCTGCAGCGAGGAGCCTCGACAGTCTGTACTGGGACATATTGGTGTCCTGAAATTCATCGATCATTATGTGCGAAAAATCCTTCTGATATTTTTTCAGAACATCAGGATGTCCTTCAAAAAGACGGACCGTGCACATGATAAGGTCGTCAAAATCAAGGGCGTTGTTCTTCTTCAGCTCATCCTGATACTTCACGTATACCCTTGCGAACTTTTCATCGAAGCCATAGCTGTCTTCATTTGAAAGGAGGTCTTCCGGGCCGATCAGTGAGGCCTTGAGCGAGGATATCTTCGAAAGGATCCCCCTGTACAGGGCCTCGTGAATCTTGAAGTCCTTCAGGATCGAACGTATGAGGTTCCCGGCGTCGTCTTCGTCATAAATACAAAAATCTTTTCTGTACCCGAGACGTTCAATGTCCTTCCTGAGAATACGGGAGGATATGGAATGAAACGTACCGATCCATAAACCGTTGGCGCTCTTGCGCGTGAGGCCCTCGATCCGCTCCTTCATCTCATTCGCCGCCTTGTTTGTAAAGGTCATCGCAAGAATGGAAGTCGGCGCTACCTTCTGGGCCGTGCTGAGATAAGCGAATCTGTGAGTGATTACTTTTGTTTTACCGCTGCCTGCTCCTGCAAGAACCAGCAGCGGACCCTTATTATGAAGGACCGCGTCTTTCTGCTGAGCGTTAAGATCATTCAAGAGTATTTGTTTAGTCATTCTCTCCCCGGGTTCGGTGATATTTTAAAGATATACATGCTGCAGGGAATTAATGCAACAGACGTAATTAAGTATATCAGATTCCTAGGGTGAACTGCTACTTATTTATTATACGATTGACAATTTTAATAACAGATATTATTCAACTGTTACGCTTTTTGCCAAATTTCTCGGCTGGTCCACATTACATTTCTTCAAAACCGCCATATGATACGCCAGCAAATGAAGAGGAATGGAAAATATAACAGGGGTCAGATAATTATTTGTGCCGGGCATAAAGATCACATCCGATGTACGGGAACCTACCTTAGTGTTTCCCTCCATAGCGACAGCTATAAGTTTGCCGCCCCTGCTTCTGACCTCTTCCATGTTGGAGAGTATCTTCTCAAGAACATTGTCATCAGGCGCCAATGCGAGCACAGGCATATTATTGTCAATGAGGGCAATTGGACCGTGCTTCATCTCTCCGGCGGGATATCCTTCCGCATGTATGTAAGAAATTTCCTTTAATTTTAATGCTCCTTCCAGGGCTATGGGATAATTTATGCCCCTGCCGAGATAAAGGAAATCCCTGGCATGCTGATATTTTCTCGCAATCTTTTTCACGGCTTCATGGCAGTGAAGAGCCTTTTCAACCTTTTCAGGCAATTGCAGCAGTTCATTGAACAGTCCCTGGATCTCTTTCTTTTTTAATTTCCCCTTTGCCTTTGCGAGCGCGATGGAGAAAAGATACAGCGCGGTGAGCTGGGTCGTAAAAGCCTTTGTGGACGCTACTCCGATCTCCGGGCCTGAATGTGTATAGAAAACACCATCAGCCTCCCGTGAAGAAGTGCTGCCGACAACGTTGCAGATCGTCATTACCTTCGCCCCCAGCCGCCTGGCCTCCCTTTGCGCGGCCAGTGTATCAGCCGTCTCGCCTGACTGGGTTATAACTATCATCAGGCTGTCTTCAGGTACGATCGGTTTTCTGTAGCGGAATTCGGACGCGATATCAACCTCACAGGGGGTCCTTGCCATGTCCTCAATCATGTATTTGCCCACAAGCGCCGCATGCCATGACGTGCCGCACGCGACCAGGAAGACCTTCTTCAGTTTCTTCAGCTGGCTATCCGTCAAAGAAAATTCCTTGAGGTTGACCTCCCCTTTCTCAAGGGAAAACCTTCCCCTGATAGTATCTGAAATGGCCCTGGGCTGCTCGAATATCTCTTTTAACATGAAGTGCCTGTATCCACCTTTTTCGGCCATGGCCGGGCTCCATGTTATCTGCGTGGCTTTCTTCTGGACCGTCTTGTTTTTCAGCAGGTCATATACGGTAACGCCGTTTCGCGTTAATACCGCCATTTCATTGTTTTCAAGGATCATTGCGTCCCTTGTATACTTCAGGAATGCCGGGATGTCTGACGCGATAAAGAACTCCCCGTCCCCCATGCCGATGACAAGGGGGCTGTCTTTTTTCACTGCGAGCATTTTATCCGGATCAGCCTCATCAATGACACCGATTGCATACGCTCCTTCAAGGTGCTTCAAAGCCTTCTTTGTCGCATCCTCCAGGCCGTGCCCGTTCTTTGAGTAACTTAAAATAAGATGGCAAATGACCTCGGTATCGGTTTCGGATGTAAATACATGCCCCTTTTTCTTTAATCCTTCTCTAAGTTCAAAGTAGTTTTCTATGATCCCGTTATGTACCACGACTATTCCGCCTGCCCTGTGGGGATGCGCGTTCTCCTCTGAAGGCTTACCATGTGTGGCCCACCTCGTGTGTCCTATCCCTATGGTGCTTTTCAGCTTTTCTTTTTTTATGAGAGCTTCGAGGTCTCTTATCTTTCCGGCGCATCTCCTGACTCCGATCTTGCTGTCTTTCATGAAAGATATACCGGCAGAATCATAGCCCCTGTACTCAAGCCTCTTCAGTCCGTTCACAAGCACGGGTATAGCGTTTCTTTTACCTATATAGCCGATTATTCCACACATAATTAGATTGTAATCAGTAAATCGTCAGTCGTCAAACCGGAAGCAGACTACCCTTTCTTCTTACTCCCGTTTCCTGACTCTTTACTCTTTATTCCTTTCCTTTTTATAGTCCAGTCTTCCAGGTTCTTCTGCCTGCCTCTGCTTATTGCCAGTGACCTGGAAGGTACATCCATAGTGACAGTCGAGCCTGCGGCGACATAGGCTCCTTTATGTATCGTGACCGGGGCGACCAGCTGCGAATCGCTGCCTATAAATACCCCTGCCTCAATGACTGTTTTGAATTTGTTCTTCCCGTCATAATTACATGTTATGGTGCCCGCCCCTATATTAACTTCCGGGCCGATATCGGCATCTCCCAGATATGTCAAATGGCCTGCTTTTGTGCCGGCGCCTATTCTGGATTTCTTTACTTCTACAAAGTTCCCTATCCTGGCGTTAGGCCCGATTATACTATCCGGTCTCAAATGGGCGCATGGGCCGATGGAAGCGCCATCCTTGATCATGCTTTTTTCTATAAGAGAGTTATCTTTGATTATCACGCTGTTTCCCAGAATACTGTCGATGATCCTTGACCCCGGGAATACAGTGCACTGCCGCCCTATCACGGTACAGCCCTCAATATAAGTATTGGGATAAATGACCGTGTCCTTTCCTATTTTGGCTGAAACATGCACGTACGTTGTCTCGGGATCAATAAACGTGACTCCCTGCCGCATCCAGCCTGCGATGACCCGTCTTTTCAGGATCGTCGAAATTTCATAGAGTTCTTCCCTGCTGTTTACGCCGCGGATTTCCTCGGAAGAACATTGATACGCATCGAGTCGCCTTCCTGCCCCGGATACGATGCCTATGATATCGGTAAGATAGTACTCTCCTGACGCTTTGTTCCTGCTTATTTTACCGAGATGACCGAGGATATCACTTTCCATAACGTAAACCCCGCCGTTTAATTCCTTAAACATTTTCTTTTCTTCCGGCGATGCGTGCTTGTCCTCTACTATCCCTGTGACTTTGCCCATGCCGTCCCGTATGATCCGAC
>JBFLYJ010000179.1:0-6628 GCA_040756635.1 Nitrospirota bacterium | reverse complement strand
GAACAATCCCACCGGCGCCCTCCTGATGCGTGGAGATGTGCTCGAAATTGCCGAAGCCGCAAGAAGACAGAAATGCCGCCTTGTTGTTGATGAGGCGTTTATTGATTTCACCCCAGATGAGTCGGTAATCAATAATGTCAGGGACAATCCTTATCTTATCGTGTTGAGGTCGATGACAAAATTCCACGCATTGACAGGTCTCAGGATCGGGTACGCGGTCTTTCATGAAGACCTCATAGGGCGTATGCTGGAATTCAAGGAGCCGTGGACGGTCAATAACCTGGCGCAGCAGGCAGCGGTCACCGCGCTGGATGACAATGACTATATTGAAAAGACATACAGGATTATGGACCGTGAAAAAAAGCATATCGAGAGTAATCTTAAAAAGAGCGGGGTCCATTTTTTCCCTTCTTCAGCTAATTATTATCTGCTAAAGGTTGCTGACGCGGGTGAAGTGGTGGCTGGGTTGAGGAGCAGGGGCCTGCTTGTAAGAGACTGTTCCAACTTCAGGGGACTGAATAACTCATATATAAGGATCGCGGTGAAGTCGCGGAAGCAGAATGGGCTGTTGTTGAAAGAGTTGAAGAATATAAATTGTAAAATCCCCCTTCATCACCCTTATACAAAGGGGGATATTGTCCCCTCTGTCAATAGAGGCAGGGGTGCGTTCCCCTCATTGGAAAAGAGGGGTTAGGGGAGATTTTTCATAAATTATGAATCCATTTAAAGGCATAGTTATCGCGGGTACGCACAGCGGATGCGGGAAGACGACTATTACGCTTGGTCTTATGGCCGCGCTAATAAAGAAGGGGCTGACGGTACAGCCGTTTAAGACCGGTCCTGATTTTATCGACACAGGCCTTCACAAACTCGTTACCGGCAGGACATCAAGGAACCTTGACCTCTGGATGTGCGGAAGGGACTATGCTGCCGGCTGTTTTACGCGGCACGCGGCTGACGCGGACATAGCGGTAGTGGAAGGAGTCATGGGAATGTATGACGGAAATATCAGCACAGCGGACCTCGCGGTATCGCTCGGTCTGCCTGTCATACTTGTCGTTGATGCGTATGGGATGGCGGAGAGCGCGGGAGCGGTGGTGAATGGGTTTATGAACTTCAGAACACAGAACACAGACTACAGAACACAGACTACAGAACACCCCGAAAAAAAACATAACGGGGCAGGCAGATCACAGAAAAATGAGAGTCCGGTCTCTGGGCTCCGGGTTCCTGCTCCTCAAATATCTGGTGTCATCTTCAACCGGATCGCCTCTGACAGACATTACCAGAGGGTCAAAGAGAGCGTTCAGGATGTCCCTGTTCTTGGGTATTTGCCGAGGGACATGCATTTTAATATCCCCCACAGACACCTTGGTCTGGTTGTGGCGGAAGAGAGCCCGATACATGCGGAAGAGATCGATAAGCTGGCGGACGCGGTGCTGGAGCATATTGATGTGAATGAAATAGTACGGAAGTGCGGAAGCGCCGAAGCGCGGAAGGCAAATCCCCCCTCACCCCCCTTTGTTAAAGGGGGGGACAGCTCTGAACTCTTAACTCTTAACTCCAAACTCCGTGTTGCAGTTGCGTACGACAAGGCTTTCTGCTTTTACTATGAGGACAATCTTGAACTGTTAAGAAATGCGGGCGCTGAGATCGTGACCTTCAGCCCCCTGACAGACATCGGGGTCCCGGACGGCGCGGATGCCCTTTACATTGGAGGAGGGTATCCGGAACTTCACGCCGATAAACTGTCTTCGAACAAACCTATGCTGGAATCGATAAAGAAATGGTCGGATAAAGGCGGACCTGTTTACGCTGAATGCGGCGGATTCATGTACCTGACTGAAGGCATATATGATTTTGAAGACGCCTTTCATCCCATGGCAGGTGTGTTCCCTTTTATGACCATGATGAAAAAAGGGAGATCAAGCCTTGGGTACAGGGAAGCGGTTTTGAGGGAAGATTCGCTCCTCGGCAAAAAAGGAACTGTGGTGAGGGGGCATGAATTTCACTATTCAGAAATCTTGAATAGTGCAGAAGAACGGAAGCGTGGATGTAGGGGTGAGGTGCCCTCGCCCTTGAATTGCGCAAAGATTTATTCCGTCAAAAACGGTGAAGCGCAATACATCTATGACGAAGGGTATCGCGTAAAGCACACGCTTGGCAGTTATATTCACGTGCATTTCGGAAGCAATTTATCCATTGCTGAAAGCATTATTGATTTCATAAAGGAGTGTCATGGAAAAGATCATTATTGCGGGGCACGGGAGTCCCAAAAAAGAGGCCAATAACATTGAACAGGTGGCGCGTCTTCTGCACGGGATGGTCCATCCCGGATGCGGCAGCGACTGTGTAAGGGTGGCTTACCTGCAGTTTGCCGAGCCGGACATCATGCGGGCGATTACAGACTGCGTAACGGACGGGGCCAAAAAGATAATCATCCACCCCTATTTTCTCAGCAGCGGGATGCATGTCACGACAGATATACCCGGAATTATCGAGGAGGCGCGGGGGAAATATTCTGAAGTCGAATTTATTTATACCGAGCCCCTAGGTATTCATAACAAGATGGCTGAGGTTGTCCTTGAAAGGATAACTGCCGCCAAAGGGCTAAAGCCCGCGGAAATCGAGAAAAGAAGTTTTGAGATAATCTCGGAAGAAGTTGATCTCAGTGATGTCCCGGCGGAGAGACAGCCGATTGTCAAGAGAGTCATCCATACCACGGCGGATTTTGAATTTAAAGGCAGCCTGGTTTTCCATCTGGACGCAGTGAGTGCCGGCATTGATGCTATTAAATCAGGCAAAGACATTCTCACGGATGTCGAGATGGTAAAGACCGGCATCAACAAGAAGCTGCTGGAGAAATGGGGCGGCAAGGTGATCTGTGAAATTCAGAATTCAGAATTCAGAACTCAGAACTCAGACAACAAGACCAGGACTGAACTCGGTATCGAGGCAGCTTTGAAAGAAAACAACAACATCGGCATTATCGCAATCGGCAACGCGCCCACCGCTCTGTTGAAGGTGGTTGAGATGTTTAATAACGGGGGTGTATTGCAATCCTCTAAAGGACCATTACCTCTTGTCGTCGGTGTCCCTGTCGGTTTTGTGAAGGCCCTGGAATCCAAGGCGCTGCTTGCGTCGCAGCGGTTCCCTTTTATTACTAATCTTAGCAGGAAGGGCGGCTCGACGGTTGCGGTAGCGATTGTTAACGCATTGCTGAAGATGGCGGAGGAGAAATGATGAGGCAAAAGTATAAAGTCGGGAGTCAGAAGATGTGTTTTTCGCCGGTCACTTGTCGCTTGTCATTTATCACCGCAGTCGCACTGTTCACTATTTGCTGTCCGCTTTTCACTGATACTGCGCATGCCATGCATATATCGGAAGGGATTCTGCCCATTAACTGGGCGGCCATATGGTTTGCCACGGCCATTCCTTTTGTTGCGTACGGTCTGAAACGACTTAAGATTCTTTCAAAGACCGATCTGTCCATCAAGCCGCTGGTGGGTCTGATGGCTGCCATTGTCTTTGTGATCTCATGCATGCCGATACCGGTCCCGACCGCTGGCACCTGTTCCCATCCTGGAGGCACGGCAATCCCGGCGATATTGGTCGGCCCGGGTATAAGTGTCCTGATCACTGCGGTCGCTCTGCTTATCCAGGCGCTGTTTCTCGCGCATGGAGGACTGAGCACATGGGGCGCGGACATAGTGTCTATGGGGGTCATGGGGGCGTTCACAGGTTTTGCAGTCTTTAAGCTTTTGAGAAGGCTTCATACGCCTCTTGCTGTTTCGGCCTTTTTTGCAGGGTTGTTGTCCGACTGGGCCATTTACATTACAACATCCGTCGAACTTGCGGCGGGGATACGGGGAGACGCCCCCTTTCTGCCGTTATTCGCAAAGATCCTTCTCGCCTTTGTGCCTACGCAGCTTCCGATCGGTGTTCTTGAAGGGGCGATGACCGCCGGGATGGTAAGCCTGCTCCTGAAGAGGCGTGCTGATCTTCTCATCAAGCTCGGAGTAATAAAGCCTGAGCAGGCTGGAGGTGTGATATGAAATCAAAGGGTCGTAGGGGCGTATTGCAATACGCCCCTACAAGAAATTACTGGATATCGATTCCGACTGTGCTGTTGTTTATCATTTGTCACTTGCCACTGTTCACTGCCGCTTCAGCGGCAAAATGGGGCGGTGTTGACGAGTCGGTGGTAGAGAAATATGCGGAGGAGCACGGCAGGTCGGCGCGTGAACCCATTATCAATACGGACCAGGGGGACCTGCTTCTCTTTGTATTCCTGATCGCAGGAACGGTCGGAGGGTTTATCGGAGGATACTACTGGAGGACGCTGACGGAGGGAAGAACAAAGGACAAAGAACAAAGAGCACAAACAAGAGAAGCATAAAATATCGCACTCCCGTTACTCCCCTACCTTTAAGGCAGGAGAGAAGGTCAGTGTGAGGGGGTATTAATAGAAAATAATGGAAATTTTTTCAGAACATTTTCAGAAAGACCACATCCTGTCGAGGGTGGATGCAAGGGTAAAGCTGCTCGTTGCCCTTGCGCTTCTCGTGATGGTCCTGAGTTATAAGGGGACAATGTTTCCGCTGGTAATCACAGCGATATCCATTGTCCTTTGCATGAAAATGGGCATACCCTTACGTATCCTGGCGTTCAGACTGGCGCAGCCTTTGTTTCTTGCAATCGTGGTCCTGTTACTGAAGTTTTTTTTCTCAGGAGAAGAAGCGATGTTTGTTGTATCTTTTCCCTCATCCGGTTTTTCTCTTTTCACTTTAACCGGCCACCTGGACGGACTGATGGAAGGCCTTTTGATAACCGTTAGGATTCTTGGAGCGGTTTCACTTCTTGCGGCTGTCGGGTTTGCTACCCCGTTTATTGAATTCATAGCAGCGCTTTCATGGCTGAGGGTGCCGAAGCCATTTATAGAGATAATGATGTTTGCGTACAGGTACCTCTTTGTCTTTCTTGAAGACGCGGTGACGATATACAGTGCCCAGAAGAACCGACTCGGCTACACAGGGATAAAGAAAGGGCTTAACTCCTTCGGGGTACTGACGGGGTCGCTTGTTCTGCGAGGCATCGAGCAGAGTCAGAAGACTGCTCATGCGATGGAACAGCGGGGATACACAGGCGATATGCCTTTGCTTAAAGGAAAGCCGTTAAGTGCCTTTGAACTTGCGAGTGCAGCATTGATAGTTATCTGTGGAGGCGTTGCGTGGATGATATAAAGAGCGGCCAGCGGTCAGCGGTCAGCAATCAGGACAGGGAGCGCGTCCCTGCTTTTTCAGTCAGGAACGTTTCTTACAAATATCCGGACGGAACGCATGCATTGACTGATATCAGCCTTGAGGTAAAGAGGGGTGAATTCATCGGTCTGCTGGGGGCCAACGGGTCAGGCAAGACGACCCTGCTCAGGGCAATGGACAAGCTCCTCAAAGAAGTTAAGGGCAGCGTGTATCTGGACGGTGCAGATATCAGAAACCTCTCTCCCAAAGAGATTTATAAAAAAGTAGGTCTTGTTTTTCAGAACCCGGATGACCAGCTGTTTGCCCCTACCCTTTTTGAGGACATTGCCTTTGGACCGACTAATATGGGGTTTGCAGCGGGTGAAGTAAAGGGGAGAGTAATAAACGCGCTGCGGGAGGTCGAGCTGTCAGGTCTTGAGAACAAGTCCGTACACAACCTGAGCTTCGGGCAGAGAAAAAGGGCATGCATCGCCGGACTCCTCGCCATGGGGCATGAAATCCTTCTTCTCGACGAGCCTACCGCCGGACTTGATCCCATGGGTGAATACAAAATGATGGGCCTGCTGCAGAAGCTCAACAGGGAGAAACAGGTGACGGTAGTCATGGCGACCCACAGCGTTGATCTCGTGCCTGTCTTTCTTGACCGTCTTTATATTCTGAGCAGGGGAAAGATTAAAAGAGGCGGGGCCCCGGAGGAAGTCTTTGACGCGCCTGATGACATGGCAAACATCAAGCTCAGGCTTCCGCACATAGCTGAGCTGATTTACCGTCTGAAACATGAAGACAGGATGAACTTTGAGAGAATTCCGCTCACGATCGGTGAGGCCAGACGTCAGATACTGAAGACGATGGAGAAGAACACGGATAGTAGATAATTCATCTGCAGATTGCACTGATTCACGCAGAAGTTTAAGTAGTTTTAATTAAATCTGTTCAATCTGCGAAATCTGTGGAGAACGTTCCAGGGAGGAAAGGAGGTGAAATATTGAACAAGGCAAAGAAGAATGATAAGAAGGTCAAGTCAGCAGCGATATCTTTCCATATGAAATGCGCGAAGACAGCTAACGGACTCACGCATTTTGTAATGTACGGAGATATCCCGAAGAAGAAATTGCCTCTGTAGAAATATGGTCCAGGCGGTATTCGCCTCCTGGACCGTTCAAACAGCTTGAGCCGCTTGAACTGTTTGAACGGTTTAATCCATCTATTAATATAAAAGGAGACTGATAATAATGAGCAAAGGATGCGCGTGCGGATGTTCGCAAAACGGTGTTGAGAGGGGGCTTTCCTTTTCCGATATAGACGAGAACTGGAAGCTGGCGCTTGACGCGGACAATATATTCTGGAGTATCCTGCCGAGGAACAAC
>JBFLYJ010000178.1:0-6628 GCA_040756635.1 Nitrospirota bacterium | reverse complement strand
AGTGAAGATGAACATTACGATACTATTTCAGCCTTCATAAAGAGCATGCGCGGCGGTGATCCCGACGCGGTGCTTTACTGGCTGGCAAAAATGATAGAGGGGGGTGAAGATCCGCTGTATATTGCGCGCAGGATAAT
The DNA here is from genome assembly GCA_040756635.1 of Nitrospirota bacterium. Taxonomy (GTDB): domain Bacteria; phylum Nitrospirota; class Thermodesulfovibrionia; order UBA6902; family UBA6902; genus UBA6902. The sequence goes on along the minus strand of JBFLYJ010000178.1, from coordinate 6,491 downwards.
GATTTGCGCTTCTGAAGATGTCGGGAATGCCGACCCCGGGGCACTGCAGATCGCTGTGGCCGCAATGCACGCGGTCGAAGCAATCGGGATGCCGGAAGGAAAAATCCCGCTTGCCCAGGCAGCGATATACATAGCAATGGCCCCCAAAAGCAACGCATCATACACTGGTATTGAGAGGGCCTTGTCAAACGTCCGGGAGGAGAGACTCAGTCCCGTCCCCGGTCATTTGAAAAGTACGGGGTATAAAGGTGCGGCGCGTTTGGGAGCAGGCGTTGGGTATAAATATCCGCATGATTACAAGGGGCACACAGTGGACCAGCAATATGTATCAAAAAACAAGATATTCTTTTTTCCATCAGAAGAAGGTTACGAAAAAATATTCAGGCAAAGATTACGTGAAAGGAGGAGCAGATAATGAATAGTTCAGTATTGCTTATTGTTGTAGCGGCTGCGGGGCTTGTTGTTGGTTTCCTATCAGCGTACTTTTACTATAAAGTTAGTACAAGTAAAAAGATAGAAGAGGTCGAGGGGCAGGCTAGGAACCTTTTGCAGGACGCCCAGAAAGAAGCTGAAACCATAAAAAAAGAAGCCCAGCTTGAAGCCAGGGATTCAAGTCTTCGTTTAAAAACCGAAACCGAAAGGGAACTTAAAGAGCGCCGTACCGAGCTCAACCAGCTGGACAAAAGGTTAAGACAGAGAGAGGAAATGTTTGACCGGAAATTAGACCAGTTTGACAAGAAAGAATACAATTTCGGGAAAAAAGAGAGGGACCTCAACAACCGTGAAAAGGCCCTTCAGGACAAGGAAAAGGATTATGAGGCGATCCTCAAAAAACAGAGTGAGGTGCTGGAGCAGCTTTCGCATATGAGTATAGAAGAAGCAAAAGTTGAGCTTCTGACGCGGATCGAAAATGAATCCAAATACGAAGCCGCAAAGATCGCTAAGCGGATTGAGGACGAGGCCGTAGAGTCTGCGGACAGAAAATCGAAAGAGATCCTGAGCCTTGCCGTACAGCGATATTCCAGCGAATACGTAAGCGACCATACTATCTCTACCGTCAGCCTGCCGAGCGATGAGATGAAAGGCCGGATCATAGGAAGAGAAGGCAGAAACATCAGGGCGCTTGAAGCCGCCACAGGAGTGGAGTTTATCATCGATGATACTCCGGAGACCGTCCTGCTTTCCTGTTTTGACCCTGTCAGAAGAGAGATAGGAAGAATCTCTCTGGAGAGACTGATAAACGACGGAAGAATACACCCTACTCGGATCGAAGAGATCGTGGAAAAGGTCAGAAAAGAAATAGAAGCCACGATTAAAGAGGAAGGGGAAAAGGCCATATTCGACCTCGGACTTCACGGAATACACCACGAACTGGTCAGGCTGGTCGGGAGACTAAAGTACAGGACATCTTATGGACAAAATGTCCTTAAACATTCTATAGAGGTAGCGCACCTGGCCAGCATTATGGCAGGAGAGCTGCGGGTGGACCCTAAACTGGCAAAGAGGGCCGGTATACTGCATGATATCGGAAAGGCGATCGACCACGAAGTTGAAGGGTCGCACCAGTCGATTGGGGCCAATATCGCCAAGAAATACGGCGAAAACGCGAAAGTCGTCAACGCAATACAGGTACATCACGGCGAAGGTGATCCCTCAACGGTAGAGGCTTCACTGATCGCCGCGGCTGACGCGCTTTCAGCTGCGAGACCTGGGGCGCGCAAAGAGACTCTCGAGGATTATGTCAAGCGGGTGGAGAAACTGGAAGAAATCGCAACGTCTGTTGAGGGAGTGAATAAATCCTACGCGATACAGGCCGGAAGGGAAATACGAATTATCGTAAAACCTGAGGAAGTCAGCGATGAGGCCTGCGCCCAGATTTCGCGTGACCTTGCGAAGAAGATAGAAGGTGAATTGACCTATCCGGGACAGATCAAGGTCACGGTCATAAGAGAGTCCCGGTATGTAGAGTACGCGAAATAGGCTGTGAATTTATAGCTCACATCTTATTTCTTATTGCAAAAATGAAAATACTGTTTATAGGAGACATTGTAGGGAAACCGGGCAGGAACGCTGTGAAAGAAGGGCTCCCCGGTCTCATCAATAAACTGAAGATCGATTTTGTAATCGCCAATGCCGAAAACGCGGCAGGTGGTTTCGGAGTCACGAAGTCAGTAGGTGAAGAGCTCTTCGCTCTCGGCATCGATGTCCTGACATCGGGCAATCATATCTGGGACAAAAAAGAAGCGGTCACATACATCACAAAGGAAAACCGGCTATTGCGTCCTGCCAATTACCCCGGGGAGGTCCCGGGAGCGGGCAGTATAATCATGAAAACACCGGCCGGAGAGAAGGTCGCGGTCCTTAACCTGTCCGGCAGGGTGTTCATGCAGCCGCTGGACTGCCCTTTTCAAACGGCCCAAAAGGAGCTTGCCGCCCTCAAAGAGCAGACAAAGGTCATTATCGTAGATTTTCATGCGGAGGCCACGTCCGAGAAGTCCGCTATCGGCTGGTATCTTGATGGAGAAGTCAGCGCGGTCATAGGTTCACACACTCATGTTCAAACGGCTGACGAAAAGATACTTCCCAAAGGCTCTGCATTTATAACCGATGCGGGAATGACCGGACCTACCGACTCGGTCATCGGCGTAAAAAAAGAGCAGATCATAAATAAATTTCTGACGCATATACCTGTCCGCTTTGAAACAGCCAAAGGAGAAACCCTGCTCTCGTGTGTTGTGCTTGAAGTAAATCCAAAGACAGGAACATCGACATCAATTCAGCGGCTTCAGTTTACCTTCCCGGGATAATTTCGGACAAATAAAAAATCTCAGGGGACCCGAACCGGACCCCCCGAGACATGGTAATATTACTTTACTGCTTGCTTGAGGGCCTTACCGGCGGAAAATTTCGGGGTCTTTCCAGCGGGAATCTTGATCGCTTCACCAGTCCTGGGGTTGCGGCCTTTTCTTGCTTTTCTCTTTGATACGGAAAAAGTGCCGAAGCCGACAAGAGTAACTTTCTTACCCTTTTTAAGCGATTTAGAAATTGCATCGGTGAAAGAATCAACAGCTTTTGCAGCAGCAGCTTTCGATATCTTCGCGCCTTCTGCCACTGCATCAATCAGTTCTGCCTTGGTCATACATTCCTTCCTTTCCTGTTGAAATTATCATGTTTAAAAAACATCGATGATGAAAGATACCAGCGGACGGTCGCCTTTGTCAATACCATTTTACGCCTGTAATTGAAAAAACTACTATGCAAAATCCTTGCTAACAAGCGAATGTCTTTGGATCGTGTTCCCGGCGGGAACGGCTATCGGGATTTATATTTCAGCTGTTGAATATACAGCAGGGCTTCTCGTCTTCGTCCAACGTTACCGTCCTTTTCCGCAACAACTTCAAAATGCTTCAGCGCCCTGGCCTTCTGCCCTGATTTCAAATAGACCTTTGCGAGTTCCCAGTGCGCATCCGCATAATCCGGAAGAATGCCTATCGCCCTTTTAAACTCCTCAACGGCCGCCTTCTCATTCTTGGTTTCTAAATAGACGAGACCAAGAATATACATCGCCATTGGGGATACCGGATTTCTCAGAAGAGCGTCTTTCAGAGATTTTTCTGCATTAATAATATCGCCTTTTTTGTAATACGCGTATCCCAGATTAGAATACGCCTGTGCGGGCGTGCCGTACATCGGGTTGCTCAATGCCGACTTGAAACATTTAATCGCCTCATCCCACGCCTCCATGTCAGCATACGTGACACCTAGGTTGTGCATTGCGTCGGCGTAACCGGGATCAATAGCTATCGCGCGTTTGTAATAAGCTATGGCTTCATCATATTTTTTGAATCTCGTACTTATATAACCGAGATAGTTAAGCGTCTCTTTATTGCCGGGGTCTATTGCAATAGACTTCTGGAATTCCAGATAAGCCTCATTCAACTGCCCGTCGTTGAGATAAGCGTATCCGAGATTATTATAGGTCTCGGCATTTCTTTTGTCCTCGGCTGTCGGAGAGGATGCGCAGGAAACAACAAGCAGCAGCATAATCAGCGGGAAGAATGCGATTAATGATTTCCGAACAAGCGCTGACGAATAAGAAAAAGCTTCCGGACTTGTCTGTTTCAGACATTTCGAGGATAAATTTTCAGCAAATGTGCTTCTCAATCGACGGCCTCCTGATAGGCTAACTTACCAGAACAGTCAAAAGAATTCAACATAAGTAAATCTATCCATTACGGCATTAGGATTTACATGCGGCGAAATCATGAGTATCCGTTAATTATTTGGACTGGACATGCGTCCTTAAAATATTTCGGCAATACCTTAGTTGATTCATAATATACAAAGCAGGCATGATCCATTCTATGACCGCCGTGATAAGGATGCCTTCTTAATGTTAAGACGTTTCATCAGCGCGTTATAAGTGAACGTGTTTAGTACATCATCCTTTTCAAGCCATCCCCTTCTTGCAGTGCCTATACCATAGGTCATAAAGTCAAACTGATAATTTATGTGAGCGTCAGTATTGACGACAAAAAAGACCCCCAGCTGTTTTGCCTTTCTGACATATATATCATTCAGATCGAGCCTGAGCGGATACGCGTTTATCTCTATAGAGGTACCGGTTTCCTTTGCTGTTCTAAAGACCTCATCCATGTCGACTTCATAAGCGTCACGCTCTCCGATAAGCCTGCCTGTCGGATGCGCGACAATAGAAACAAACGGGTTGTTCATCGCCGACACAATGCGCCGGGTTATCTGCTCTTTCGGCTGTCTGAACCCGAAATGTATTGAGGCTATGACGATATCAAGCTGCTTCAGGACCTCATCGGGGAAATCCAGTGATCCGTCGCTCCTGATGTCCATCTCGGTGCCGGATAGAATCTTAAAGCCTTTCAGCTTTTTATTGATCGCCCTTATTTTCCAGTTCTGCTCAACCACCCGTTCGATGCTCAGGCCGTGTGCAACAGCAAGGCCCTTCGAGTGGTCGGTAATTGCGAGATACTTATATCCTCTGGAACGCGCGGTATCAATAAGCTCCTCTATGTCATGGCTTCCGTCACTGTAATTTGAATGAACGTGCAGGTCACCTTTTATATCTTGCATTCTGACCAGTTCTGGCAGTTTCCCTGCCAGGGCAGCCTCTATCTCTCCTGTATCTTCCCTCAGTTCAGGTTCGATGAAAGGCATTCCAAGTATCCTGTAAATATCCTCCTCCTGCTTTCCGCCGAGCTTCTTTTCCGTCGTCACGTCAAATATGCCGTATTCATTAATCTTCAGCCCCTTGCGAACGGCCATCTCCCTGAGTCTGATGTTATGCTCCTTACTGCCGGTGAAATAGGCTAGCGCCGCTCCAAAGGCGTCGCCGCTTACAACTCGTAAATCCACCTGTATCCCGTCATTCGTAATAATGCTGGATTTGGTAGGCCCATCCATAAGAGTTTCTTTGACCATCGGGAGATGAACAAATACCTTCATAACTTCTTTCGGGTCATCTGATGTTGCGAGGATATCGATGTCCTTTATCGTTTCCTTCCAGCGGCGGAGACTCCCTGCAATGACAAGCTCCTTTGCAGGAGACCCCTTTCTGAGATGCTCAATTATTTCCTCGGCAACCGGCCTCACGCGCCCGATCGAAAAACGACCCGTGTGCCTCCTTACCATAGCAATCCCCTTGAGTATGTTCTGCTCGGTCTTCTCCTGGATCCCGGGAAGCCCTTTAAGCCTGCCTTCACTCGCATGTCTCTCAAGGTCGTCGAGATCTTTTATGCGGAGTTTTTCAAAAAGCAGCTTTGCCGTCTTCGGCCCGAGCCCGGGAACAGAGAGGAGGTCGATCAGTCCTGATGGGACTTCCTTTTTCAGCGCTTCATAGAATTCCATACTGCCTGTCAGCACATATTCATGAATCTTGCCCGCAAGGTCCGACCCGATCCCGGGGATTTTGTGTAGGTCGTCTTCGGACATCCCGGCAACATCTTGTGCCATGCCGTCAATGTTCTGGGCAGCCCGCCTGTACGCGCGTATTCGAAAAGGATTGTCCCCGCGGATTTCAAGTATGTCCGCGATGTCGTTGAATATCTTTGCTACTTCCCGATTACGCATACAAAAAGTATATCATCCCGCAGAGCAGGGGGCGGAGTGGGCCTTAATAACTTATCTGTACTTGAGGACCCCTACTTTGCCGCAGAACTTTACTATGTCACAACTGCGGCACATCGGGGAGATGGGTCTGCATATACCCTGACCGAACGCGACCAGCAGACCGTTAATTTCGAGCCAGTATTCCGCAGGCAGTTTGGCCCGTAATGCGAATTCTGTCTGTTCCGGGGTTTTCGTCTTTACGTAACCCCATCTGTTTGTAATCCGGTGGACATGTGTGTCGACACATATGCCGGGCTTCCCGTAGCCGAGGGTAAGCACAAGGTTGGCGGTCGTCCGCCCTACTCCTTTAAGCTTAAGCAGTTCTTCAAGTTCGTCAGGTACTATTGAAT
>JBFLYJ010000177.1:0-6635 GCA_040756635.1 Nitrospirota bacterium | reverse complement strand
CGAATCGATCGAAAATCCCCGTACCTCCTTTGTCCTGATAAAAGAGGTCAATATGGCGCTTATAGGGGAATGGGTGATATTTATCGTCAGGTCGTACTCCCTTGAGTTGAGCCGGCTGATAAGCGCTTCCATAAAACGGTAGTTCTCCACCAATGAATATTTTTCTCCGATGAGTCTCTCCCTGTAGCCTTTCATGTCAAAGTCAATAAGCTCATCAATATATGGTATCCCCCTGCATATCTCCGTGAAAGAGGAATTGACGAGCAGTGTAATCCTCGCTTCGGGATACCTCTCTTTCAGCCCCGCCATAAGGGGTGTTGTCTGAAGAAGGTCTCCCATCCTGGTAAGATTGATAAGCAGTATCTCTCTCATCGCAGTCACCGCACAAACTCATTCATAAGCATAAACATTTTTTCGGGCCTTAATATATTTCCCTCTGAACTGTAAATACCCGCAGTTATATCAGAGAGGGTAATGTTTCCCTTCCCAGCGAACCGGGACAAATACTCACCCAGCTCAGAGTCCCTGCCGGCCTCTCTCACAAGGTCTTCGACGTTCTCTCCCTGTTCAGGCCACAGGGGCTTTTTCAGCCCTTTCCCGGCAATGACCTCCAGCATTTCGGTCATCCTGTTTTCATACGTATGATCTCTAAGCACCCTCTTTCTCCCCAGTTCGGTTGTCCTTTCTCTTTCTTCAGGATGATCAAGATAATATGCCGCCTTGCTGCGGAGATCATCGAGATCGTCAAATACAACTATCTCTTCCCCCGCTTCAAACAGCCCCTCAAGGGCAGGACGCCTGTCAACAAGCTGAAATCCGCCGCACGCCGGGAGCTCAAAGGTCCTTGGATTGATAAAATCGCCGAAGGGATTAATCCCTTTATGGTAGGTTGAAGAATGAAGATTGATATTTATCTCTGCAGCATTGAATATCTTGACCGTCTCTTCAGTGTCAATCCGGGCGCCTCCCCTCTGTATGCACTTCGCGAGGTCTGAATTCATCTCCCAGTCGCTCCCCCATATCTTGAAATCAAAATCGAGAAGGCCTCTCATAAAGTGTCTTCTGTTGTAATATCCGGCCCCGACAAATGAAAGACCGCTGCCGTAATACTTCTTTTCCTCTTCAGAGAGGCTGACCGGCTTATGGACATCAGGGCATGCGGCCATGGGAAGATAGTGATAGTTTCTTATTCCCGCGTTCTGAAGCTCGGTAAAAAACTGCCCCTGCTGGATTGTAAAAAAGAAATCGTAGGATCCGGCAATGTTCTTCCAGTATTCCATGAACCTGAAATCCTCGACAAACCAGTACGCAGTCGTAACTTTCTTCTGCCTGAGATCCGAAAGGCATTCGGAAGTCAGAGGGGCCTGGGCAAGCGCAAACACCAGATCAGGCCTGAATGATTCACACCGTGCACTCACCGCCTCGGAAATAAATGATGAGAGATGCCGGACCATGCCGTTATATCTCTGCCTGCTGCCGGAAATGTCCTTCGCATAAAAAAGCGCGTCGTTAAAACGACTGTTGTCTATTAATTCCACCTTATGCCCCATCTTTATGAGGGATGAAGAACAATACCTGGCGACCGGCAGAGACCCTCCATATATGGGACCTACGACTATGATTCTTAGTCCCCTGCTCATTGTCTCCCTGGACCTCAGCTTTGCCTGTATGTCGTCGTAGTAGTCGTGGTCCAGATTAATTGAGGGCTTATGAGACAGTATTGCAAAACCGTTATTGACCGGCGGAATGCGGTTGTCTGTTATTATTCTGATACGTGAAAGCACGGATGTTAAGTCCATTATTTCTAAAGCTTTTCTCAATACAGCGGTCTGCGGTTCAAATACAGTGACCGGCTTCTCTGAAATCCTGCAGAGCTCTAGCAGATGATATCCTAGTCCGAAGCCGAGGACATACAGCTCCTGGGCCTTGTCTATATCAGTTTCAAAATACTTCACCCATGCATCAGCCTCTTTTAAAGGATCATATAAGCTGTGGAGGCTTATGTTGTTAATTTTTAATGAGGGCAGTCCCTTTTTACTACTGACAACTTCGATATTGTCCGGACTGTTCCAGGCAATTATAATATCTGCCAGCGCACTGTCAGTCTGCCTGAGTGCTGAGATGTTCTTTTTAAAAATCATATGTAATTTTCCGGGAACAATAGTCCTGTCATAAAATAAACCTTGTTCGTAATAAAGCAAATCCCTTGCCATGATTAAAGGCACATTCCATGACGATGACAGGAGCGGTTAACTATATGATTAATAAAAGATTAGCATAACGCACTGACGTGGATACCACAACCCGCTACTTTCATCGCTCAGTCAATTGATTGACGTTGAGGCAGGGGTATGGTTGGCTGAACTTTTCTGGACATAACCTGTTACAATTATCAGGAGATTTCACGTATTGATAGTTGTATCATAATGTTCCGGTCCACAGAAAGATCAGAAATACACTAAACACATTTCTTTTTGACAGGAGCATGTACATGGTGATAAATTTAAGTATGAAATATTCAGTTGTAGTCAATGAAAGCAAATATGGATTTGACATCCATTGCCCTGCCCTTCCCGGCTGCCACAGCCAGGGAGAGACCCTTGAAGAAGCTATTGAAAATATAAAGGACGCCATCAGAACATATCTTCAAATGATCGAAGAAGAGACAAAAGACTCTACGGTTTATGAAGTAGAGGTCTCTGCCTGAAGTGCTTTTTACAGACATATCCTCCGATAGAGCGGTCAGGGTATTCAGCAAAGCCGGATTCAAAGTCATAAGCCAAAGCAAACACATCGGCATGTCTGACGGAAGAAAACGAATTACCATTCCCGCACATAAAAGGCTTAACCCGTATACGCTTAAGGCAATCATTAAGGATGCAGGGCTTACTGATGAGGAGTTTAAAAAGCTTCTCTGACATTCCGGGACTAAAGTTATCTTTTTTTATGGATAATACTAAGTCCGCACTATTTTATTTACAATCCCCATTTAAACGTTATACTATGTTCTAATCGTAATGCCGCTAGAACTATGAAAAACCAGGCAGGCAATCATAAAAATTGCGCTAATACAAAACTTAAAAAAGAACTAAGGAGGATATATGAAAACGAAGCAACTTATTTTATTATTTATATTCATTATATTCATGTTCAATTATGCCTGTATACCATTGCAAAAGGGGAGACTACTATCTTCACCTGTTATAACTGAACTCCCTGACAAAAGCTTACTCTATAGCTTTCAAAGTGGTGTAACCTGTAAAAAGACTCCTGACTATACAAAATATATAAACACCGGAGGAAAAGCACAAATTAAAGAAATTTTTGAAGCCTCTGGGAATTATGAGTCTAAGTGGCAATCAATTAAAGTCATTAACCCAACATTTGGAATGATAGACGCTACATTCTTTGATATATGCTTTGATTATGGCCAGGGATTAATTGACAAAGTAAAATATGACGAAAAAAGGGAAGTTTATGAGAAAATCAGAGAAGACATGTTTAAAGAAGAAGGTAAATTAAAAGACATAAAGTCAATGCCAGAAATTAAAAAGCCTATGTTTTCAGAGAATATCAAATACTACAGGTTTTCACTTGGGGGAAGAGGTATAAACATTGGGTATGAAAAAGAAGTATTAGAAAATGGACATATGAATAACATATTAGTAATTGGTAATTACCGTCCTTTCGAATTATATATCGAAGAAGGCAAATTATACGCTGATGTTAAAATTTATGGAGGCAAAGGACGGCCTCCTATTGAAATTAAAAAAAACAAACTATCTAATAAGCCTCCCGATTGGGATTTTAATTCAAATGAAACAGCACTTGAGATCGTGGACAATAACTACTCTCCAATCTATCAATTCATCTATAAAACTCCTTCGCACATTGTAATCAATGGAATTTTCCCCATCCCTGATAGTTTTATCCTTGCTTGTGACAGCGGGACAACATCATCTTCAATAGTACCAACAAATTTTTCATTAAAACGCATTTTTAAATATCCGTCGTGGAAACATCCTGGTAAATATGAATGAGCAATGATATATTAAGCAATTATCACTGCATCTATGTAATTCACAGTTACACAGTTATTATCACTTCCTTTTCAGCTTCATTATCTGTTTTTTCAGTTTAATCACCAGATATAAAGTCGGTCTCAAGTTATATATAAATAATTATTTGACATTCATACTTAAAGACTGCGACATGTATCCACTATCTTTGCCCATCAGTAGCAACATTTCAATCATGACTGTGAAATAATATACTCCATGAAATGCACGGTCATCACACCTATCGGACCCGGTCATGAAAAACTCTACGATGGATGCAGGAAGTCGGTTGAATCGGAGTTATTCTCAATTTAATGCAAGGCGATACCGGCCCGATGACTAAGCTGCCGAATGCCTATGCGCTGGAGTTATTCCCACCTATGCTTTTCGCAGAAAGGGCCTGGGCAATTCTGGAGAGGATTGTATCGCCGTTCAAAGGCTTATCAACGCAGGCAAACACACCTGCCTTTTTCAATTTTTCATGATCCAGGGTTATGCCGTATCCGGAACATATTATGACCGGCATATTAGGACGGATTTCCAATACCTTTAATGCCAGCTCGCTACCGGTCATTCCCGGCATTGTCTGGTCAGTAAGCAGGAGGTCCCAATAGCGAGCCCCCCTGAAAATGGCCTGCCAGGCCTCCATCCCATTCGTAAAAACATCAACCTGATAACCTGCATGGGTCAACAGCTGTCTGACCATATCCTGAAGTGAGACCTCATCATCCACTACCATTATCCGTCCCTGCCCTTTGGTCACGATCACGGACTGCTGTTTTTTCCCGTCATCCTTTACCTGTTCGCATGTGATTACTGGCAGATACACGCTGAATGTCGCGCCCTTTCCCGGTTGGCTGCCCACCGTGATCAGTCCATTATGACTTTCGACGATGCCTCGTGCCACTGCCAGTCCTAACCCCGTTCCCTTGCCCTGCTCCTTGGTAGTGAAATATGGCTCAAAGATCCTGTCCATAATTCCCTTAGTTATGCCCTGGCCGGTATCGCTGACTGAGAGAACTACATAACATCCGTCCGGCAATGCAGGTCCATCGGTGATTTTTACCAGCTCACTTGTAATTTCCTTCAGGGTAATGCTCAGCACCCCGCCTGTCTCCATCATTGCCTGATAGGCATTAGTACACAGATTCATGATGACCTGATGGATTTGAGTGGGATCAGCGAGCACATATGCCTGTGAAATAATCTCCTGCCTTATTTCAATTGTAGATGGAATGGACGCCCGGAGCAGTTTCAACGCTTCCTTGATAAGCGGCGAAAGCTGCAATGGTCTTCTCTCCTGCTGCTGTTTGCGGCTGAGGGCCAGGATTTGGCGGACCAGTGCAGCGGCCCGGTCTGATGCCTCAAGGACCTTGTGCAGGTTGTCACGCCATTTTTCATCTTCTATACCCTTCCTGAGGGCCACGTCCGTGTAACCGATGATAGCGCTCAGGATATTGTTAAAATCGTGGGCGATACCGCCTGCCAGTGTCCCTATGCTTTCAAGTCTCTGCTGTTCCTGCTGGATCTGTTTCGCCTGCTCAAGCTCTTTAAATTGCCGGAGCAATGCAGCATCACGATCACCAACTGCCTTCGCCATCCTGTTGACCGATTCAGCAAGAAGCCCCAGTTCGTCATTGCGTTGAGGATCAAGGCGGACGCTGAAGTCGCCGCGGCTGATACGCTCGGTCGCGGTCACTGTATTGGCAATCGGCACCGCGATCCGGCGTCGTAATATGATCGCCATGATTACCAGTTCGATAAGCAGTGAAGTAAACCCCACCGCAAGAAAAACACGCGCAGTCGACAATGCCTGGCTGGTCAGCAAATGCTTCGGATAGACAGTCACCATATACCATCCGGGACCACTGATCCGGGAGACGCCCAGAAAAACATCAAGCCCGGGCGGTTCAATGGCGTGAGCTGCAGTGATGTGCGAGGCAAGCACAGCGTCAACCATAGACTTCAGCTTATCATCTTTAAGCTGGTTGACATTAAGGTTACTGCCGGCCTCGAGTATTTTCTCCGTAAGGTTGGGGTGAGCTATAAGATTTAATTTGTCATCGACAATGAAGTTCCATGTGCCCTTCTCAACGCGGGAAGCAATTGTACGCATGATCAGATCAGCAATTTCCACGTCCTGTCCTCCCGTGGCCACAAAGCGCCCTTTGTAATCAGCGGGACTTACATGAGAAACCATCCACGCCTTCGCGCCCGGATCATAATAGACTGATGTCCAGAATGGTGTCCGCTTCGGGTTTTTTTCAATTGTCGCGCGCCAGACCGTCTCATAAATTGATATGTCGGTCTCACGTGTGGCTGATCGGCCCCAGTCCGCAGAAGGGCAGAAATTGATTGACAGCTGTTCGGGCATGTTCATGAATCCGCTGAAAAATCGGTTGACCAGCATAGGCCCCCACTGGTCCATTAGCTGCCAGCCGATCAGAAAACGCCTGCGCAGGTCCGGCGTCAATGGGACATCATGGCGCAGATATGCTGTCGCATGATGCCGGTAGTCATTAATCTCGGGCCTGACCCGTACCAGCCCGTCGGACTCACGTACAAAGACCCGGTTGA
>JBFLYJ010000176.1:0-6761 GCA_040756635.1 Nitrospirota bacterium | reverse complement strand
AGTGATCTGTCCATAATAATATTTATAAGCTTCCATCTGGAGCGAGTACGCCCTGGCGGTCATGGAAGAATAATAAATGGTAAAAGCCGCGTATAAAATTATGACCGCAGCTACGATGGCAACACCTGTGATCACCTGCTTCTGCCTGTGCTTTATTTTTTCGAGGGCATCCAGGGCGGCGCTCTTTACCTCATTCTCCTGAACGGGTTTCTTTTTTGCGGGTCTTTTCTTTATTACTTTAGGCATTTAACTCCTCCCGACTCTCTCTACGAGCTTTCGTGAATTTGAAAAAATAGTTTCGATGTTTTCTTCCGGGATCCCGGCGGCCCGCAATACAACTTCCGCGTATGAACGGCTGATAAGGTCTTCCGGCCCGTGTGAATCCGTATTAATAACCATTGCCGCACCGGTCATCATAGCGACTTTTGAGACGTGACCGTTTGAAAGGCTGTGGCCTTTCCTCGATGTAATTTCAAGTGCGACGCCCTTTTCCGCTGCCAACGCAGCATCATCAATGCTTATAAGACCGGGATGGGAGAGGATGTCAGCCCCTGACTCGATCCCTGCCCGATTGGTCCCGGGAATTACAGGCTCCGCAATGGTTTCGCCATGCACGACAACGATCCCTGCGCCTAAATTCCGCGCCTCCGCGACTAGCTTGCCTATCAGGTCCGGAGGGACGTGGGTGATCTCGGCACCGGCGATAACTGCAAGGGGTGAATGCGCGGCAAGTTCTCTGGCAGCTTTCACAATCCTCGGTACTATAAAATCAACATTGGACATGTCCATATGGTCGGTCAGTGCTATCGCCTTATACCCGGCATGATACGCCCTCTGTACCAGTTCCGACGGCAGCAGTGCCCCGTCGCTGAAAAGCGTATGTGTATGCAGATCAATCATGACATTGTAATATGCAGGAAATAAGGGGGAAATGTCAAAAAAGAGGGGTGATTTGACATGATTATTAATCATATTGCTGATTCGGGCTGTAGCCACATCTGTCCAAGATAAAATTATGAACGAGGCTGAACACTTCATAAAACAACAAATCAGCATTAAGCCTTTATATTAAAAATAAAAGATAGAAAATTAAAAATATGGAGGAGAGAATAATTTAATATACTGTTCCTCATCTTTGATTTTTGATATTTGATTTTTTATCTCTTTAAGGTGTCGGCATTTTTTGACATGCCAAAATCTTTTCAGTATCATATCTCAGTTATGGAAGAAATAAAACTTACAGAGAAGGTAAAGGCCGGCGGCTGAGCAGCCAAGTTAGGTCCGGCGGACCTATCAGAGATTCTTACAGACGTATTCAAATGCAAAAACCGCGGGGTCATTGTGGGCCCAGGGGATGATGCCGGGGTGTTCCGTTACAAGGACACGCTCATGGTCGAAACGGTTGATATTATCACTCCCATCGTTGACGACCCGTATACCTTCGGCGCCATATGCGCTGCCAACTCTGTAAGCGACGTCTTCGCTATGGGCGGCAGACCGCTTACTGCTCTAGCCATCCTCGGATTTGCCACATGCGATTTCGGGCCGGATGTCATAAAGATGCTTCTTAAGGGCGCTGTCGAGAAGCTTCATGAGGCAGGCGCCTGTTTAATCGGAGGCCATAGTATTGAGGACAATGAATTCAAGTTTGGTTTTGCTGTCTCGGGTGTTGTTGACAAGAATAGTCTCCTGAAGGCCAGAGGCGCGAAGCCGGGCGATATTCTCGTACTTACCAAGGCGCTCGGCACAGGCATTCTTACATCTGCCGTAAAGAAGGGCAAGGCGGAAAAGGCCTTACTAGGAGAGGTCATTGATTCAATGCTCTCACTGAACAAGACGGCTTCAAAGGCCGCGGTGTCTGCAGGCGCAAGGGCCGCGACCGATGTGACCGGGTTTGGCCTGCTGGGCCACGCATTGAACATGGCCAAAGACTCTAAAATCAATCTTACCATCAAAATGGACCAGGTCCCGCTGATGAGCAGAGTGAAAGAACTTGCAGCTGCAGGAGCGGTACCCAAAGGCGCTGTAAAGAACCTGGAGTTTTGCAGCCGGAACACCCTTTTTTCTGAAGGTATCGGGGACGGGGACAAACTGGCGCTTTCTGATCCTCAGACATCAGGGGGCCTGCTTATAGCGCTTCCATCAAAGGGATTGAATAAATTCGACAAGGCAATGAAAAAGGACGGGCGAACTTACCGGGTGATCGGCGAGGTGGTAAAGGGCAGCGGAAAAATAATCGTGGAATAGACAAATCCATGATTAGTATATTAGCCACTTAGACGCAAAGTCACAAAGCAGAAACTTGTTTCATACATTTTTTGTGCATTAGTGCCTTCGTGGCAGATGACTTTGGTCCGGTTTCTCGAGTTCTGTAAATGGAAAATCATCAAGAGACAGACGAAATGATTAAAATGATCGCCGACCACATGGGAAACGGCTTTCTCGAAAATATCGTCGACATGTTTAAATACGATAAAACTTACTTTCCGTATATCGGTAATATGCTTGGCGATGAAAGAATAGGGGTCAGGATCGGGACCGTGGCCCTCGTCGAGATCCTCAAGACGCAGGACCGGGACAACCTTCAGCTTGCCATCCCGGGGATCGCCGGCCTGTTGAGTGACCCAAGTCCAACGATTCGGGGAGACGCCGCTTATGCACTCGGCATTATCGGAGATAAAGACGGACTGCCCTACCTTGAGGATGCCCTTCACGATGATAACCTTCTTGTCAGAGAATCTGCTGAAGAGGCGATAAGTATGATAAACGAGGGGGAAGGTTAAGCTAAAACCTCTGAGGATGCTTCTTCTCCTGCCTGCATAACTTCACCTGCAGGCCCTGAAGTATCTTTCTGCGGGTTCAATACCCAGATCAAACCGAAGGTCTTTTCCTGGTATATTTTTGCCAGGCCGAGCCTGATAATTTCGAGGAGTGCCAGAAAAGTCACTATGAGGGTCAGTTTTGAATACCCCTGTTCGAAAAGCTCTTCAAACCGCACCCCGTCTTCCTGCTCAAGACGCTCGATGATGTAATTTATCTTGTCCGCCACCGTAAGTGTCTCTCTCGTTATCTCACGGATATGCGCCGGGGCCTTTTCCAGAAGCTTCTGAAAGGCGGAGATGAGGTCAAATACATTTGCCTCAAAGAGGGCCGGCTCAGGATCCAACTCGAGACCGTTTGTGTCCGGGATGCTTCTTGCGAAAATGTTCTTCCAGATCTCCTCTCTCTTTCTCAAATGGAGCGAAGAGTCTTTAAAGGACTGGTATTCAAGCAGTCTCTGCACCAGCTCGGACCGCGGGTCTTCAAAGGATTCTTCATTCTGGTCCTCATCGGGCGGGAGCAGCATTTTTGATTTTATATGTATAAGTGTCGCCGCCATAACAAGGAAGTCGCCTGCGATCTCGAGGTTGAGTTCTTTTAACAGCTTGATGTATCCGAGATACTGCCTGGTGATCTCTACTATCGGGATATCGTATATGTCTATCTTGCTCTCTTTGATCAGGTGGAGAAGCAGGTCAAGAGGGCCTTCGAATACAGGGAGTTTGAAGTGAATGCCGTTTAGCGACTCGGAAACGGGTTCAGAGTCTTTCTTGGGCAGGTCAGGGGTTTGTGTTTCTATCTGAGACTGTAATGTCTCTTCCAATACCTCCGGCATTAGAACATATTATATTATCCGCAGAAATTAATGCAAGCGAATTTTGAGCATCAGGCGAATTATTCTTGCTTCCCCTGGTCACTGCCGAAATTTTAATTTTAATGCCCCGTTAAGGTTACTCCAACTGGTATATAATATCCCATGATCGATATTATCAAAATCATCTCAGTCCTCGCTGTAATCGTTCTGCTTCTGAAGCGGAAATGGAAACTGGGCCTTGTCATGATGCTTTCATCAGTCATCCTTGCCCTGCTATATATGCTTACGCCCCTTGATTTCCTTGCGGCCTGTCGAATTGCGGCAGCGGACAAGACGACAATCAACCTTGTTGTCGCGTTGACGCTCATAAGAATATTCGAAAATGTCATGAGAAAGAGCGGGCTCATGCAGCGGATGATGGACTCATTAAGAGGTATGGTCGTGGACAGGAGGATATTAATGGCGGCAATGCCGGCGCTGATCGGGCTTCTTCCATCGATGGGAGGGGCGATGTTTTCCGCCCCGATGGTGGAAGAGGCTGCAAAAGGGATAAAGATATCCCCGGAGAAAAAGGCCTTTATCAATTACATGTTCCGCCACCCCTGGGAGTTTACACTGCCCCTTTATCCGGGGGTTGTGCTCGCGGCGGCAATTACGGCCCATTCGTTGAGGGAGCTGTTCCTGGCCAACCTGCCCTATGCGCTTTGTCTTGTGGCCGGAGGTACGATCTGGGGCTTAAAAGGAGTGGGAGTGCACAAGGAGGGTTTCAAGAGGATCTCAACGTCCGGACTCTTAAGTTTTCTGCCACTGGCGCTTATCCTTATAATGGTCATAGTATTTCATCTTAACCTTTCACTCAGCATGGGGGTCGTGATTATCAGCCTGTTTATTGTACAGAGGTATTCCTTTGATAGTGTTTATCAAAGTCTGAAAGACGGCCTCTCATGGGAGATATTATTCATAATTCTCGGCGTGATGACCTTCAAAGCCGTCCTGCAAAGTTCAGGGGCGGTTGCCAACATAGGTAATTTCTTCACAGCCAATAATATTCCTGTTTTGCCGGTGCTGTTTTTCCTGCCGTTCATATACGGACTGCTTACCGGACTGACAGTCGGGTTCGTCGGCGGCACGTTCCCGATTCTCCTCGGGCTGGAAAACACAAACCACATCGGCGCGGTGACCTTTGCCTTTGCATCCGGATATGTCGGCGTGCTTCTGTCACCGGTCCACCTCTGTCTTGTGCTAACACGGGAGTATTTCGGGGCTGCCATGTCCGGGATATACGACAGAACGGGCAAGGTATGCATTTTAATAATGCTAGTTGCCCTGGCGGAGTATTTTATCGTACTGAAAACATTAGTACATTAAACCGTGAGGAATAAACATCACGCGGACGGAACATGACCGTAATTAACCGTAACGTTGCATAAATCAGGTGAGCGGCCTTGCCGTAAAACCTTTTAATGCAACTGCAGTGATAATGCAGGATGACATATCATCACAGGCTTGCAAGCGATGAATATTCTCATTAAAATAAAATTCAGCAAGGACTTGCCAATTGAAAAAATACATTGACCAGTTTATCGATTTTATCAAGGCAGAGCAGGGTGTGTCTTTGCATACGATTAGAGCGTACACAAAGGACCTGAATGAATTTGCGTCGTTTCTGACTGAAGAACCGAAGGACATTGACCACCTGGATATCCGGAGCTATATTGCCTCCCTGCATCACAGGGACCTAAAGAAGTCCTCCATATCGAGAAAACTCGCCACGATCAGGTCTTTTTTCAAATATCTTCACAGGGAAGGACACGTAAAAAAGAACCCTGCCAAGCTGGTTTCGAGCCCCAAAGTCCCGAAGACCCTGCCCAGGTTCCTTGATATTGATCAGACATTTTCTCTTATGGAGACCCCCAAAGGCGAGACCTTTATCCCGACGCGGGACAAGGCGATGCTGGAGCTCCTCTATTCTTCGGGGCTCAGGGTCGCTGAACTGACTTCTCTGGACGTGGTCGACCTTGACATAAAGGAGGCCCTTGTCAGGGTAAAAGGCAAGGGAAGAAAAGAGCGTATAGTCCCGATCGGTTCCAAGGCCATGGAGGCGATACAAAACTATCTACCTGAGAGAATTTCCCAGAAGAGGAAATCGCCGGCCCTCTTTCTCAACAACAGGGGCGGCAGGTTGACAGAGAGGAGTGTACGGCGTATATTAGTAACTTACAGCAGGATGATCAACCTGAAAGGGGACATCAGTCCTCATACCCTCAGGCATACCTTTGCTACGCACCTGCTGCATGAAGGTGCGGACCTGAGGTCCATTCAGGAGCTGCTCGGGCATTCATCCCTTTCCACGACACAGAAATACACGCATGTGGATATAAGACACCTGACGGAAGTATACGATAAGGCGCATCCCATGGCCCGGAAGGGTAAATAGGGGTATAATCTTAATTACGGAGCGAAGTATGTCAATACAAAATGATTCAGTTTTTCACGGAACAACCATACTGTGTGTGAGAAAGGACGGAAAGGTCGCCATTGGCGGAGACGGTCAGGTAACGCTGGGGCATACCGTGCTTAAACACAACGCAAAGAAGATAAGAAAGATGTACAACGACAGTGTCCTGGCCGGTTTTGCGGGGGCCACTGCCGACGCCTTTACCCTTTTTGAGAAATTCGAGGAGAAGATCGAGACATACAGGGGCAATATAACCAGGTCGGCTGTTGAGCTGGCAAAGGAATGGAGGACGGACAAGATCCTGCGGAGGCTTGAGGCGCTTCTTATCGTGGCGGATAACGAGCATTCATTTATTATATCCGGCAATGGAGATGTGCTCGAGCCTGAAGACGGGATAGCGGCAATAGGGTCAGGCGGACCTTATGCCCAGGCTGCTGCAAAGGCCCTTATGGAGCATACGCAGCTGGGGCCCAGAGAGATAGTTAATGAGGCCATGAAAATAACTTCAAAGATATGCATTTATACCAATGAATCGATCAATACCGAGGAACTAAATGGATAACCTTACACCTAAACAGATTGTTGCTGAACTTGATAAATATATCGTCGGCCAGAAAAACGCCAAGAAGGCGGTGGCCATAGCTTTGAGAAACCGCTGGAGAAGGCAGA
>JBFLYJ010000175.1:0-6801 GCA_040756635.1 Nitrospirota bacterium | reverse complement strand
CCCGCAGTTGATCGGGATAAACGGTCCTGACGAACGGCGGCTCAGTACATGAATGGCCCTGGCAATCAGTTCCTTGCCCGTTCCGGTCTCACCCGTGATCAGCACCGCCTGCTCTGAGGCCGCTATCTGCGGGAGATGATAAAGCGTGCGCCGCATGACCGGCGAGCGAAAGATAAAATACGGTTTGACCTTGGCTACCAGAGGGTCTA
The DNA here is from genome assembly GCA_040756635.1 of Nitrospirota bacterium. GTDB lineage: Bacteria > Nitrospirota > Thermodesulfovibrionia > UBA6902 > UBA6902 > UBA6902. Next base: position 6,592 of record JBFLYJ010000175.1, on the reverse strand, counting down.
TAACGGTAAGTGAAGTACCTGCGGTATCGGGCCTGCCGATACTCGTTTCAACCATCCTGGCGAAGCGTACGACGTCAAGCGGTTTCTTTATGTAATCATCTACGATCAGCCTGACGGACTCCTGCGTCGATTCAACCGAGTCATACTCCTTTCCGGCAAGCACATAGAAAAGCGCCTCCGGATGCAGAGACTTGTACTCTTTTATCATTTCGATGCACTGTTCATCCACCAGATCAATGGCGGCAATGATGACTTCGATATGCGACTTATGAAGGATGCCCAGGGCCTCCTCGAACGTTTCGGCAGTATAAACATCAGCGCCGATACCTTTCAGATCACTCTCGATCTGTTTCAAAGACGGATAGTCATTCTCAAATACAAGGATATCCAGTCCTTTAAGATCAGGTGCTTTATTCATCCTATACGCGGCCTTTCCTGTTTTATCGTCTCGCTAATAAATTATCTAATTATATCAGATCATGGCAATACTGATAATACACTTGAAAAATGGGGCCCTCCGGTTTACCGATCCATCCGCGGCAGTCGGTAAATACACGGGACATGTCCTCATATTTCTTTTCACCTTGCGTCAGCCGTAAGATGCGATATAATTGCATTATGGGATTTCGTGTGATACCGGCCTTAGTAAATCATTCATCCCGGAAAGGACAATAACATGAAACGATTAATTATTGCCGCAAGTCTGATGATTATGCTGTGCTCCGTGCTGTCATCCTGTAAAGATGTACGGGGCGAACCTGTAGAGTATACATCCGGGAATGTGACACTGAAAGGTTATCTCGCCTACGACCACAATATTAAAGGCAAAAGACCGGGGGTCCTGGTTGTCCACGAATGGTGGGGGAATAATGAATATGCAAGAAAAAGGGCGACAATGCTCGCAGACCTGGGATATACCGCCCTCGCGGTCGATATGTATGGAGATGGGAAACAGGCCGAGCACCCTGATGACGCGGGGAAGTTCGCGATGGAAGTCTCAAAAAACATAGACCTGAAGATATCAAGGTTCATGGCCGCCTACGATTACCTGAAAAAACAGGCGAGCGTAGACCCGACACGTATCGCGGCGATCGGTTACTGTTTCGGAGGGAGCGTGGTCCTCGATATGGCGCGCACCGGAATGGACCTCAAAGCGGTAGTAAGTTTTCACGGTGGACTGACGACGAATAACCCGGCCAGGCCAGGCGCCGTAAGCGCGAAGATACTGGTCTGCCATGGAGGAAGCGACACCTTCACTACACCGGAACAGATTGAGGCATTTAAAAATGAAATGTTTGAAGCAAAGGCCGACCTTAAATTTATCACGTATAAAAACGCCAAACACAGCTTTACCAATCCTGAGGCCGATTCATACGCCCAGAAATTTAACATACCTGTGGGTTACAATGCCGCAGCAGACAAAAAATCTTGGGATGACATGAAAAAGTTCCTTAAAAACATCTTTAAGAAATGAATATCCCCGCGGCAAACCATGCGGCATCCTTATTCTCCTCCCCCTTGATGGGGGAGGATTCAGAGAGGGGATCTCAACTGATAACCCGCTATAATTCTGCGGGAGATGTGTCACTTCATTGAAGATTCATACATGTGCCGTGTCGCCATTAATCAATCTCCCGGACCGTGAGCTTCCCTTAATTTCTGAAGTCCCAGCAACGCCCTCCCCCACAACCCCGCTTCCTGTCCACTTATAAGAAATACAGGGATGTTTAAGAGCGAATCCGACATCGTATCAGACCTTGTAAACTCTTCCCTATTGTCCAAAAGTACGCTAAAATACTCCGGTACCATGAATAAAGGGACAAAGAAAATATTTTTCTCAGGGATCGCCGGGAGCGGCGTTTCGGCTATCGCGGTATTTATGGCGGACAGGGGACATGCCGTTTCCGGATCTGACAGGGCCTTTGATATTCATCCTGACCACCCTCTGAAAAAAACTTTCGAGTCAAAAAACATAACTATAGTTCCGCAGGACGGCAGCGGTCTGGATAGGTCCTTTGATTTAGCGGTCTTCAGCACAGCCGTTGAAGCAGACCGGCCGGAGGTAGTGAAGGCCCGTGAACTCGGAATTCCGGTAATGACCAGGCCTGACTGCCTGGCTGAGATCACTGCTTCGTTTAACACCATCGCAGTATCCGGGACAAGCGGAAAATCAACCGTGTCAGGGATGCTCGCGTTTCTGATGAACAGACTGGGGCTCCGCCCTAACTTCATCGGCGGAGGCAGGGTAAAGCAATTTAAATCAGCAGCTAATCCCGGCAATTCTCTGACCGGCGGTTCGGACTATCTGATTATCGAGGCATGCGAATCAGACGGCACGATAGTTAATTACAGGCCGCTGCATACGATCATATTAAATCTCACGCTCGATCACCACACGGTCGACGTAACGGCCGGGATGTTTCATACACTCATACAGAACACAAAGGGGAAGGTCTTTATTAATGCGGATGACAGCAACCTTGCTGTAATGATGAGGCAAGGGACGGTAACGTTCTCAATAGAAAAACCGGCAGATTTCCATGCAGAGGGAATCTCTTATAAATCTTTCTCTACGGACTTCACATTGCGTGATATGCGGTTCACCCTCTCTCTCCCCGGCAGACACAATCTGTACAATGCACTCGCCTGCATCGCACTTCTTTCAGAACTCGGCATTTCACTAAATGATATCGCGGACGTTCTGCCTGAGTTCCAGGGGATCGAACGGAGGTTTGATATCCACCTGAATGACGGTAAACACCTTGTCATCGATGACTATGCCCACAATCCGCACAAGATTTCGTCCATGATGGAGACGGTCCGCCGCCTCGGTCCGGGAATATGCTACATATTCCAGCCCCATGGCTTCGGCCCGACAAAACTCATGAAAAAGGAGTACATCGAGTCTTTTGTGGATAACCTGCGGGACTCCGATCAGCTGATACTGCTTCCAATATTCTATACCGGAGGGACAGCGAGTAAGGACATATCAAGCCGCGACCTTGCGGATGGGATAAGGGCCGGAGGGAAATCCGCCGAAGTAATTGAAAACAGAAAGGACGTCTTAACCAGGGCAAAAAAATATCAGACCTGTGTTATCTTCGGGGCCCGGGATGAGAGCCTTTCGGATTTTGCGGAAGAGATCGCGCGTGCTGTTTCTACGGGCTGATGCCACGGCTGCAGTCTCGCCTTAATAGCCTATGACCCGCCCTGATGTTCAAGTCATGAATAAAGTGGGCTAAATATCCTGCGGACAGGCCCATAAAAAAAGCGCCCAGCCTCCTGATACGCTGCATTTCGTCTCCCTGGAAACAGGTTCATAGCCGCACAGGCATCTGATTCTTACCCCTTCCAATGAAATATCCTCGTTTTCTGTATAGCATTTCGGACATATCCAGCTCATGTTAGTCTCCTTTCATCCCTTTATTAATAAGGTGATCAGTACATTAATGTTTTCAAAAAGGATTAGACGGACATGAGTGTATATGTTTTGAAAAGACGACAAGAAAGGATGAATTGAATTTCAGACGCTGAGGGTTGCGGTTGAATTTAATTGTATTACTAAAATTTAAACACGAGGGAATCACTCAACTCGTTCAAGACGCACCTGTATTTTCATGTGCCTTTCATCACGCAATATCCCAAGGGTCACCTTATCACCGACCTGATATTTATCAAACTCGTTTCTTAAATCATTATAGGAAGATATTGATTTATCATTTACCGACTCTATAACGTCACCTAAAATTATCTCTCCTCCGATCTTGCGGGTGCCTATGAGGCCGGCTTTATCGGCCGCGCTGCCGGGCTGGATGTTTATCAGCAGTACCCCTTTCAGCCCCATCCTGGCAACAATGCGGTCGTCCGCTATTGAAACGCCGAGACCGGGCCGCGTCACCTTGCCGTACCTGATGATCTCGGGAACGACCCTGTTTACGATGTCCACCGGCACCGCAAAACCGATGCCCGCGCTCGCACCGGACGGACTGTAAATGGCAGTGTTGATGCCGATAAGTCTTGCGGCGCTGTCCAGAAGCGGGCCGCCAGAATTGCCGGGGTTAATCGCCGCGTCGGTCTGTATCACGTCCTGGATAGTCCTGCCGGTGACCGACTGAATTTCCCGTCCGAGGGCGCTCACGATCCCTGTCGTCATTGTCTGGTCAAGACCGAATGGATTCCCTATGGCAAAGACCTTCTGCCCGACCTTGAGGTTGTGCGATTCACCCACCTCTATCGGCTTCAACTTGTCTGCAGGAGCATTTATCTGAAGCACCGCGATGTCCTTGTCAGGCGCGGTCCCCACGACAAGCCCTTTCCAAGTGGAATGGTCGGACAGAGTCACCTCCACCCGGCTCGCGTCTTCAATAACATGGTAGTTGGTGACTATCCTGCCCTCACGGTCCCATATAAATCCCGAACCTGTCCCTTTGGGGATTTCGTAGATATTCAGACTGAATAAGTTCCTGCGCAGCTCTATGCTTGTTATATACGCAACGGAAGGTGAGACAGTTTCGAACAGTTCAATAGTGTTCTTTTCGTCTTCAGCAAGGTCTCCCCTTGCCGTGACAGCGCGGGGTATTGCCTTCGGATCATTAACTGCTTTCGGATAAAACAGATACCACCAGACACCCGCAGCAGCGATCAAAAGCAGAAGCAGAAGCAGAATATTGCCCCGGTCTTCCTGATGATATTTAAATATTGGTCTCATGGCGTATAAATCTTATAACTGCATTAAATATCCGTGTCAAGAGAGCGGCCTTGATGTAAAAGCTTTACCAGATATTATACATATTTGATTTAGTCAGGACATTTCATTTCCCGATATCCCTGTAGAGACGCAAGATATTGCGCTCAACGTCAACCATTGCATGTGGGTTGAAAATATAAAATGAGATGATTATCCTTATAAGTGCCATGTCAATACATATTTCTATATCCCGACCGATTCTTCCCTGCGCCGCAGTGCTCTTCCTGTTGATCTGTCTTTCCCCTTCCAGCTCTGTTGCACAGGAGGGAAAGGGCCTGTCCTTCAGCAATGCGAAAGGCCACTGGACAGTCCTGGGAGGCTATGGGAATACACATACAAACTTCGGCGATACGCAGGACAGGGTACAGGTGGCTGACCTGATATTTCAGTACGGGCAGTTTCTTACAGGAGAAGGCGGAAGGTCGTGGTACAGGGTTCGGCATGAGATGATGGTCGAACTGCCATTATCAGTTGTGTATGATCCCGAAGGGGCCATAATGGCCGGAGTAAATCTCCTTGCGTGCTGGGACTTCACCGGATTTGAGAAGATCGTCCCTTATGTATTTGCCGGGGGCGGACTGGTCTATACTAACCTCGACCTCGACGGTCTCGGCAGGGAGTTAAACGGGAACTATCAGACAGGGACCGGCATTCATTACTACATGGACAAAAACACCATACTCAATTTCAATTACCGCCTGCATCATATCTCAAACGCGAACACCGCTGACCCCAATGATCCCCTGAACTCAAGCAAGTTTCTAGTTGGGATATCTTTTCTCAGATGATTTCATCCCGGCTGTTTACGCAACATTACGCAGCCCCGCGCCATACAGTCTGTCACAATTGTCATCCTGAACTTGATTCAGGATCCAGAGGATTGTAATACTTTAAGAAGTCTGTATTCCGGACATTCATCCTTCGTAGCACTGCAGTGAAGCAGGCTACTGCGGAGAACGGAAGTCCGGAATGACAATATATGCCTTTTCGCTATTGTGACACAGTCCGTTAGCGGGGGCGACGGATTTCACTAACAATCGATTTTCAAATAATTGATCAGCTGTTTTTCTTAGGACTGAAATCATTTCTGATCTTCAGATATGAAGGCAGGTTCTTTATCATTCTTAACGTACTGTCAGGAGACCTGAACATAAGGGGCCAGAACTTTTTGATCCAGTTCGTACTCATATAAAAACCCTTTATAAACTGCTTATACAGCTCCTCAAGCCTCTCCTTTGATTCAATCCCTTTGGGCACAAATACGAAATTCAGGCAGTTCATCAGCTCCCAGTCTTCATTGAATGTGCCTTCTTCATGGATTGTCTTGTATACGGGCGCACCGGGAAATGGCGTAAACTTGGTCATGTTCATGTCATCCAGCTCCAGTTCCCGGATAAAGGCAGTGGTCCGTCTGATGGTCTCCTCAGTCTCACCGGGCAGACCCATCATGAAAAGCCCCTTGGCCCTTATACCGTTTTTCTGGATCAGTTTCACCGTCTTCTTCATCTCCCCCAGGTCCACGTTTGATTTGTGCCTGCTGAGCATTTCCGGATCTCCGGACTCTATGCCAAGGCTGACCATCCAGGCGCCCGCCGCCTTGAGCATGCGGAGCAGTTCATTGTCGGCGTGCCCCACCCGGACCGCGCAGTTAAATGTCATGCCGAGCGGTTTATTACGGAGCATGCCGCATAATTCCTCGATGCGTTTTCTGTTGAACGTGAAGAGGTCGTCATAAAAAAATATATGCCTCACTCCGAATTTCTTTTTCAGATACGACATGTGTTCATAGAGGTATGCCGCGGAGTTGTATCTGAAACTCCTTCGGTATACAGAGCGGTCGCAGTA
>JBFLYJ010000174.1:0-6832 GCA_040756635.1 Nitrospirota bacterium | reverse complement strand
TGGTACTTAAAGCTGGGCGGGTTGTTGTGTTTGTTCACAACAGCCTGCCCGCGACTCTCGATATGAAAGAGTTTCTCTGGACCTTTTTCACACGGTTCGAACCTGCTGGCGATATCCATGGGAACAAGCCTGAGAGCCGCAGGTTTCACACAAGGCTGAGCGAGCCGGTGGTCTTTGACTGCCGCATGAAACCCTGGTACCCGCCGGTGCTGGATGTGGATACTGAGACTAAAGCTAAAGTGGACAATAAGATTGCGGCTATAGTGCCTGCAAAGTGGAGGTAATCCTTGCAGGTGTCATTCCCGACCCCGATCGGGAATCCAGTTTATTAAATTCAATACCGGAGGCGGATCATCTTTGCCCGGGGTAAAGTTTTTAAAGAGGCTGAACACTTTATAAAACAATAAATCAGCATTAAGCATTAAGATTAAAAATAAAAGATAGAAAATTAAAAATATGGAGGAGAGAATAGTTAATAGTCATGTTCCGCATATTTGATTTATTAGATTTGATTCTTGATAGATTTAAGGTCTCGGCATTGTGTTTATTCGGCATTCGGCCCCTCTTATATGAATGTTTTTGGGCAGCCATGAAAGCAGATATAATTAATTCAAGGTAAAGTTATGTCAATAATTTCAATTCTACCCGATCTTCTGATAAACAAGATAGCTGCCGGCGAAGTTGTAGAGCGGCCTGCTTCTGTTGTCAGAGAGCTTATTGACAACTCTATAGACGCGGGCGCTGATGAAATAGAGGTTGAAGTGCTGCACGGCGGCAAGAAACTGATCAAGGTGTCTGACAACGGCTGCGGCATGGACAGGGATGACGCCCTGATGTGTTTTGAAAGACATGCCACGAGCAAGATCAGGACGGAAGAAGAACTGTTTGATATATCCACTCTCGGGTTCAGGGGAGAGGCATTGCCCGCGATAGCATCGGTTTCGAAGATATCGCTTGCAACATCTATTGCGAATGCTGAATACGGGACAAAAATTGAGATCAGCGCAAACCATAAAAAAGAGATATCCGACGCGCCTCCGGTCAGGGGTACAACAATAGAGGTCAGGGACATATTTTACAATACCCCTGCGAGACGGAAGTTTTTGAAGACAAACCCGACCGAACTCGCTCATATTATTGATACGGTCGTGCAGAAGGCATTCGCGTATCCGGGTATCGCCTTCAGACTTATTCACAACAACATTGAGGTGCTGAACGCGCCTTCCTCATCAGGTATCAGTGAAAGGTTCAGGCAATTGTACGGGGATGAAATGATCGGGGAATTTCTTGATGTAAATAAAGAATCAAAAGCGATAAATGTCCGCGGATTTATCGCGTCCCCTGATTTTACGCGCGCGGCGCGGAGTCATCAGCTCATATTTATCAACAGGCGGCCGGTAAAAAATACCACGGTCAACCACGCGGTCTACAACGCGTACGACAATCTGATTCCCGGAGGCAGGCACCCGGCATATTTTCTTTTTATTGATATCAATCCTCATAATGTCGATGTGAACGTCCATCCCGCAAAACGTGAGGTTAAGTTTGAACGGCCGGACGATATACACCGGTTCGTGAGAGCTGCTGTTTATGAGGCGCTTAATCCAGGTATGGAAATAAATGTCGACGGGCTTTCTGCCCCCCTTGCCTTTGATCATGTCAAGCGCAGCATTACTTCATATCCTGTGGGGTCGACATCCGGCAGCACCTTTGTTGGTGAAGCAGCAGGGCCTCAATTCAATCACACTCAGACAGACTTTTTTGCCTCGGGCATGACGGAGGACGTGGCCCCGTTTTTCAGCATAGGAGAAGCGTTCGTGGCAAAGGTGACGGGCGACGGTATAGAGTTGATAGACAGGCACGCTGCGCATGAAAGGATTCTTTATGAGCAGTTCCTGAAGAAGACCGCTATAGAAGGGGATCCCCTCTTCCTTCCGCTCAGGGTCGAACTCCCGGTAAAAGAATACGGACTGATACTTAAACACAAACCTCTGCTTCAGGGTATGGGGATTGATATCGATGACTTCGGAGGCAACAGCGTGATCATCCGGGCCCTGCCAAAAACCCTGGGCAGGGCCGACATGAGGGGACTGTTGCTTGACGTGGCAGCCGGTATTCTTGAGGAAGAGAGCGAAGGGATAAAAAGTGACATGTCTGATGAAGTCCTCCTTAAAAACATCGCTGCCAGACTTGCCTGCCACAAGGCGGTACGGGGGAGAGAGCCGCTGAATGACGCGGAGATGAGACGACTCCTTGCCGATCTGGACAGGATGGATGAACCCGACAAATGCCCACACGGTCGTCCGACAAGGATTCACCTTTCACTTGATGATCTGAAGAAGATGTTTAAGAGGAAATAATCATGCTGTAAGCAGTCAGTAAAAAAAGAAGAACTTGCAGCATTAAAATTAAATAGAAAAGATAGAAAATTAAAAATATGGAGGAGAGAATATTTAACAGTCATGTTCCGCATCTTTGATTTTTCATTTTATATTTTTAATAGATTTAAGGTGTCGGCATTGTGTTTATTCTGTATTCAGTCTCTCTCATTCAAGCTGTTTTGGACAGATGTGATTTATGGGTCCTCTTCAAAATAATACTGTCATCATAATCCTCGGCCCCACCGGGGTCGGGAAAACGGGCCTGTCCATTCTCCTCGCTAAAGCATTAAAGACCGAGATCATCAGCGCCGACTCGATGCTTGTTTACCGTCACATGGACATCGGGACAGCGAAGCCGTCTGCCGCGGAGCTCTCGGAAGTACCTCATCACCTGATAAATATTCTGGAGCCTGACGAAAAATTCAGCGCCGGGATGTTTAAGGAAAAGGCATCTGCGATTATTAACGGTCTTCATAACAGGAACAAAATACCGCTGATCGTCGGGGGTACAGGTCTTTACATCAGATCATTGACGAGCGGTCTTTTCGAGGGGCCCTGCGCGGACGAATCACTGAGGGAAAAATTGATGGGTGAAGAAGAACTGCACGGCAAAGGTCATTTATATGACAGATTGAAAGCTGTTGATCCTGATGCCGCAGGAAAGATAGAACCGAACGATTTACGGAGGATCGTGCGCGCGCTGGAAGTTTCTCTTAAAGCGGGGAGAGGAATCTCTGAAATACAGAAGGACTCAACGCGGTCCATGGATTATAATTTTATAAAGATCGGGCTTACAAGGGGAAGGAAAGAGCTTTACAGCCTGATAGAGGCACGGGTGGACAGGATGATGGAGGCCGGGCTGCTGGATGAAACGAGAAAACTGATGGAACTGGACCATGGTAAAACAGCGATGCAGGCGCTCGGTTACAAAGAGATGGCGATGTATCTTGAAGGGTTCGTTGACCTCAATGAAGCTGTCAGACTGACAAAAAAGAGAACCAAGATGTATGCAAAGAGGCAATATACCTGGTTCAGAAAAGAGCCAGGTATACACTGGATTGATATAACCGGCATTATGGACAATGAGAAAATATTTCAGAAGGTTATATCTGATATTGAAATTATAAAGAATTTGATTTACTCTAAGTCTGTTGAGTTCGTATGAGTTTCCTGAAAATGGCTGAGAAGACGCTACTGACGAAGAATATCGTATTAAGATAATCTGGTACGGATTATTCTTTGTTATAATTCTGAAAAGGAGACAGCGCATGATGAACAAAGACCGCAAGCTTCAGGACCTTTACCTGAATTTTCTCAGGAAAGAAAAGATACCGGTATCGATTTTTTTGATGAACGGCACCCGCCTGAAGGGCACGATTAAGGGGTTTGACAACTTCGTTGTCCTTCTGAAACAGAGCACGCAGCAGCTCGTTTACAAACATGCCATATCAACTATCTCCCCGGAAAAAGAAGTGAACATTAAACTGGAGAGTGAAGAGGAAAGCTGATTGTCCCCCGGATCCGCTTATAGGACCCCCTTCCTTACAGTCGACGCCATTATTGAAACAGGCGGCGGCATCGTTCTGATAAAGAGAAAAAATCCCCCGCCCGGCTGGGCCATACCGGGAGGCTTTGTAGATTACGGCGAAACATTAGAGGCGGCTGTCATCAGGGAGGCAAAGGAAGAGACCGGGCTCGATATAAAGATCATCAGGCAGTTCCACACATACTCGGATCCCAACCGGGACCCCAGACACCACACCGTAACTACGATGTTTATTGCTTCGGCTACCGGCACTCCTGTTGCGGCGGACGACGCCAAAGAAGCAGGCATATTTACCAGGTACACCCTGCCTTCAGACCTTGCCTTTGACCACAGACAGGTCCTTGAGGATTATTTCAGCAAAAGATATTGAGTGATGGGCGGGTGGTCAGTCTTTGCCACTTGCGAACTTTATTTCTGTCATAATCTTCATCATCTTCCCCTTCGCATCAGCTACAATCACACCATCATCTGTTACGGCCTTTGCGTACGCCTCAATAATCTTCCTTGAGTCTTTTGTGATTTCCGCTGAAACGGTAATCTGCTCACCGACATTCAGGGCTTTTTTTAAACGGATATCCATCTGCGCTGTGACTGCGGGCATACCCAGTTCGATTGCCAGCTTGACCATTACCTCGTCAAGCAGTGTCGATATGATCCCGCCGTGGACGATATTGAAATATCCCTGATGCTCTTTCTTTGGCATGAATTCGGTCCTGATGGTCTTTCCGTCAAAGACAAAATCCAGCTTCAGACCTATAGGGTTTTTCTTTCCGCAGACAAAACAGTAGTGGTCGTCAATAAGTTCCATAGTTCTTGTGTCAGTGTAAGTTGTCAGCGCCGGTGTCGGTTTTCTTACTGACACTTTATCCATTTTTAATTAAATTTACTACCCCTAGGCGGATCATCATTACCGCGATAGAGGCAAGAAGGATCGCCATAACCTTCGAGAGCGCAACAATACCGTTTTTACCGATCAACTTCGTGATCTTCTCAGCGTGTACAAAAGACGCGCGTACTATAAGCAGGTTCAATACAAGAGATATTATCGTAGGAATAATACCATAATGATCAATAAGCACGATCAGTGTCGTAAGGACCGCCGGGCCTACGATCAGCGGTACGCCGATCGGCACTACACCTATGGTGTCCTCGATCTTTCTCCGCTCACCGCTGAATCTCAAAAGGTCGAGTACGGCTATCACCAGCAGTACCAGGCCTCCGGCTATCTTGAAATCATCGACCGTTATACCAAGTATACTGAAGACCGCCTCACCCACAGCGACAAAAGCAAGGGCCACAGCCAAAGCGGTTATGATCGACTGCCTGATGACGACCCTGCTTTCAGATTCAGTGATGTCGCCTGTAAATGAAAGGAAAATAGGGAGGACGGCAAAGACATCCATAGCGACAAAAATGGGGATAAACGTCATAGGAAGGTTTTCTATGGCCTCAAGCATAGATAGATTATAAAGGGAATCCCCGATTACGTCAAAGACATTTTCTGAGCTTCAATATGCTAATATTAACCGTAATATCAAAAAATCGGGAGGGCGGTCTTTCCACCCACCTCACAATATAAATCTTAACGTTGCATAGATCAGGCAAGCGACCTTAGCATCGAGGCGATCCGACTTGCCGGACAACCTTTACAATGCGATTGAATATTGGCGTTAACCTTTTACGGCAGGATCCTACAATTGGTGGAATTCAGAAAGACACTATTAATGATTTCATTAGTCTGTCCAAGGTATCGCAGGTAAAGCTTTGCCGTCAAGTCCGCTCGCCTGGCATCAGCAAACTAATGCGACTGCAATGTTAATCTAATTCCTCTGCAAGGTTAACCATGCATCATCTTAAAAATACGCTTGACAAGTTCTACAGGGATTATGATTTCAAGGGGAGAATAAGGCATGATCCCATTGAATTCCCGCACAGGTACACCGATGCCGGAGACATTGAGGTTGCGGGGTTTATCGCCTCCTGTTTTGCATACGGCAGGGTAGATCTGTTTAAACCCGTAATAGAGAAAATCCTGGCGCCCGGAGGCAGACATCCCGCGAAATTTCTGAAGGACCTGTCCATCAAAAAAGACGGGAAATATTTTGTTGATATCAGCTACCGGTTTAATAAAGGGAAAGACGTCCTGTGTATTATTTATATGATCAACAGGGGGCTGAATGAGTGGGGCTTGTTGAGGGACATGTTCTATCATTATTATTCAGCAGACCACGATGACATCAAGACTGCCCTGGACGGGTTTGTCGGACGTTTTCTTGATATCGATACTACGCCTGTTTATGGAAGGAATATCAAGCCATACGGACTGCAGCAGCTCCTGCCGTCTCCGCGAAAGGGCAGCGCATGTAAACGCCTGAACCTGTTTCTCAGGTGGATGGTCAGGACCAAAGATATTGATCTGGGGATCTGGGACAGAATACCGCCGTCTAAATTGATCATCCCTCTTGATACTCATATCGCGAGGATTTCAAGATGTCTGGGCCTTACAAAGCGGACAGCTTCAGACTGGAAGACGGCCAAAGAGATAACCGAGGAGCTAAAGAAATTTGATCACAGAGACCCGTTAAAGTATGATTTCGCCCTTTGCCATCATGGCATATCAGGTTTGTGCAAGGGCAGGAAATCAAGGGATATCTGTGCGACCTGCGGGCTGTCGGCTGCCTGAATCACGCGCGTTTATTGCTCCAGGCCACAATGCGTCAGGACTCACCCCAGTCGAAGCGCATGCGTTTTCTCTGGTGAATGTATTTTTCAGCGGAAAGGGCGGCGAGGCAGCCGAATGCGGCTGCCGTAACAACCTGTCTGGCTTCGGCACAGGTCACGTCACCCGCAGCAAAAATCCCCGGAGTTGATGTCTCCATCGTTCGATGCGTCATAATACAGGACT
>JBFLYJ010000173.1:0-6851 GCA_040756635.1 Nitrospirota bacterium | reverse complement strand
GGGGCTGGATGAATCGCCGGTGAGTCATTTTTTCATGACTTATGATAAAATCAGTCGATCCTGGTAGTCTCACTGCAGCGTCAAAGCAGTACGTGAAAACACTTCAAGCAATATCATGACGCCTGTTCGATAAATTTGTAATAGAAGGGGGAGCGATGATAAAAGAGGCCATTAAATCAGCGGTTGAAGGCAAGGACCTTTCTGAAGAACAGATGACGGCCGCCATGAGAGACATTATGGAAGGCAAGGCAACGGACGCTCAGATCGGGGCCTTTCTGACGGCACTGCGGATGAAAGGTGAAACCGTGGAGGAAATAACCGGCGCCGCGAAAGTGATGAGAGAGAAGGTGTCGGCAATAAAAGCCCCTGCCCTTACTGTAGACACATGCGGCACAGGCGGCGACATGTCCCGTACATTTAATATTTCGACAACCACCGCCATTGTGACCGCGGCATGCGGGGTGCCTGTAGCAAAGCATGGGAACCGGTCTGTTTCAAGCAGCTGCGGCAGCGCGGATGTGCTTGAAGCACTCGGAATAAAAATAGACCTCACACCCGAGAAGGTCGAAAAATGCCTTGCGCAGACAGGGTTCGGGTTCATGTTTGCCCCGCTGTTTCACCCGGCCATGAAATTCGCGATCGGCCCCAGAAGGGAGATGGGGATAAGGACCATATTTAATATCCTCGGTCCCCTGACTAATCCCGCCGGTGCGGAAAGACAGGTGCTCGGCGTCTTCAGCGACAAGCTTACTGAGCCTATGGCCAGGGTGCTCGGCAATCTCGGCGTAAAGCACGCATTCGTCGTCCATGGAGAGGACGGCCTTGATGAGATAACCAATACGGACAGGACAAGGGTCACAGAGCTGAAAAACGGCAGCATTGATACATACTTCATTTCCCCGGAAGACTTTAATTTCAAAAAGGCGGGAAAGGGGGACCTCGCGGGAGGGACCGCTCAGGACAACGCCGCGATTGTGACAGCCATCCTCAAGGGCGAGAAAGGGCCGAAGCGGGACATCGTACTGATGAATGCGGCGGCAGCTCTTGTGGCAGGAGAAAGGGCAAAGGATTTTCAGGAGGCGGTGAAACTCGCGGTACAGGCGCTCGACTCGGGGGCGGCACTTAAAAAGCTCGAGGAAGTAAAAAAGGTAAGCAGCTCACTGTAAATTTCCGTCTTGACATAAATGTTGCCCGGCCGGGAAAACGCGTCCTCCTTATCCTGTTATTGCTCTATGCAGGGTCCTGAGTAATTCTTCAGGCTTTTCCTTCTTGGCATAGACACCGCAGAACCCGTACTCCCTGAAATTAGCCAGCACAGGATCATGGGAATATCCGCTTGCTACGATCGCCTTTATGCCCGGATCTATTTCAAGCAGTTTTTTTATCGCCTCTTTTCCACCCATGCCTCCGCGTACGGTCAGGTCCAGGACCACCGCGTCAAAGGGCTTAACCGATTCTAAGGCTTTTTTATACATTTCTACCGCTTCATAACCATTTGACACACACTGAACCTCATAACCCTGATGAGTCAGCAACTGCTGCACTGACTCCTTGATCATCTCTTCATCATCCATTATCAGCACTTTTCCTCCTCCGGTCTGCGGTACCGCCTGGACAATCGCCTTTTCCTCAACCTGCTTATCAGACGCCGGCAGGAGTATCGTGAATGTAGTGCCTTCTCCTACTTCCGAGTCCGCGGATATATGCCCCCCATGTTTATTAATAATAGAATAGGTCGTGGTCAGCCCAAGGCCCCGTCCCATATCTTTTGTCGTAAAATACGGGTCAAATATTTTCTTTAAATTGTCTTTCTCGATACCGACTCCCTGGTCCTCTATTACTATTTTCACATAGTTCCCCTCACGCAAAAGGTATTCATTTTCCGGTCCCAGACTTATATTTTCCAGAAAAACACGTATGGTCCCGCCTTCAGGCATGGATTGATCGGCATTGAGAACGAGGTTGTGTATTACCTGACTTATCTGTCCCTCATCTACTTCAACCGGCCGAATATCTCCGGCTGCTTCAAATTCACACTTTGTGTTAGATCCTTTAATCGCGAATTCCGCGGACTCCCTGATCAGCTCAACAATTGAGGCCGTCTTCAGAACCGGGGCACCACCTTTTGCGAAGGTTAGAAGCTGCTGTGTAAGGTTAGTGGCCCTGTTTATCGCTTTTTCCACGGACAGCAGATTGCGCTGGACCTTGTCGTCGTCAATAACAATACGCTTCTTTAATAAATAGATATTATTCATGATCCCGGCAAGCAGGTTGTTGAAGTCATGGGCGATGCCGCCCGCGAGCAGTCCGATTGATTCAAGCTGCCGCTGCTTGTTCAGTTCATTCTCTAAAATCTCTCTTTGGGACATCTCGTTCATTAATTCTTTATTACGTTCTTCCAGCTCGGCTGTCCGCATGGCAATTTCCGATTTTAAATGTAGTTGACGATTGTATATCAGATACGAGAGTTCGGCGATCAGAATATATATCAGCACGCTCAGTACCCTTAGTCTTGTCAGAGACGGTTGAATCACGGCGTCCCAGCCTGCCCGCGGTATTCCGGCCAGCACCCAATGTCCTTCCGGAAGGTTGATGGTCATGACCGTGGGCAAGTCCTCATACACCTGTTTACTGCCATAGAACACCTCGCCGTCGCCCCTGCGCAAGGCGAATTCCATGTCCTGAGGATCGTAAAGACCCGCTTCTTTCAATATAGGCGGGACGTCGATCACCATAGCGACGAGGCCCCAGAATTTGTCTTTGACATAGACGGCCCTTCTCGCCACCAGACCCAGACCTCCCTGCCGAAGATTATACGGCCCGCTTAACGCGACCTGCCCGGTTTTTATCGCGCGCTGCACGTCCCTGCGCACGTCAGGCCTCTTGTCATTGATAAGGTCATGGCCCGGCATATTTTCATTACCTTTGAAAGGGTAAATATATTTCTGAATGCCGTTCGGCGCTATCGAAAAATTCCGTATACCGTTGGCTGTAATATACAGACCCGCGGCAAAATGATAGAAATACTTATCGAAGTAAGAATCGGAACTGCCGGCAAGTGTAAAGGAATACAATCCGTTCAACAATGCGAAACGCGTGTAAACCGCCTGATCGAGTGCCTGCGCACGCTGCTGCAGCGACAAAAGGAACTCCTGCCTTTTTTCATCCAGCAGGACTTTCTTGAACCATCTGTCGGTCAGCCAGAAAAAAGGCGAAAGTATGCAGATAATGATAATAAGCGCCCTGCGTGATTTATTTATATGAAGTTTCATTTACTATCTCAGCCATGACCACTCTGTCCCTTTTGTAATAAATGTACACCCGAAAGAGTGACCTGTCAACTCGCTCCGGTAACTTCATGTGAGCACGGCTCATGCGCCGGGCAACGCTGGGATTAACATAAGAATAATACGCGGACTTGAGCGCCCAAAAGAGGCAGGATTGCCGGTCAGGAATGATTGGGGGCACCATGCGCTTAAATATGCAAAATATATTGCACGTTTTCTTCCCCCCTCTTAGAGTAAGAGGGGGACAGGGGAAGTTACATAAAGCGGTACAACATGTTCTGCCCCTTACCCGATCCTGAAACTAACTGGGGATGGTGTCATGCCATACCTTACCGTTTTGAATAGGACGGCACAAGGGCACGGATTAATTTCCAGGTCGTGGAGGATTGGCTTACACCGCCTCTGCTGTCGTCAGATGTCCTGAAGTGTTTGGGATCTACTGGCTATTGAACCTCTATAAGTGTTTGGCGCAGACATGTTCCAAAGATATGCATGGTCCCGGACAGACCGGAATCATGCTCATGGAATATGATCTGGATGCCGCTGATTTGAAACTAAGTCAGAATCTGTTCTTTATTCGTACCGCTCTGATTGACGGATTTCTTCAAAATCCGTGATCGGTGAGTCTTTGCCCTTGACAACGCGAGGCCTTATAAGTGTTATCAATTCTTCTTTTTTTAGCAGTTAATGCCGTTAATTGTCTTTTTAATCTGAGCGTGCCTGAAACAGCAGAGCCGCTATCTACAGCTATCATGTGTCCCGCATGTGCATGATTAAATATTGTAGTTTATTTCTTCTTTTTTGTCTTTATTATCTCATCAATCATCATTAATAATGCCTGCTTTTAGTCCATTGGACTTAAAAATATTTCTACAATAATCACTTTGTCCAGCTATGACATAAAATGTAATACCTTGCTTCTGTGACGTAGGCATGATAAGACCCATCACTGTGGTAAATGGCTCCAATGCAATTGCATAATCAATTTCTTCGTCATTAAGTAATTCTTCAACACGCATTGCTTCTTCTTGGTTCCCAGCCATAAATACTCTCTCGATCTCTTTATTCTCGAAATCTTCAAATTCTATCTGAGCCATTTTTTGTAGATAACAGATATTAGACAGAAGGAGGCATATTCAATATGCCTCTTTCTGTATTTCCCAATATTGAAAAATAATTCCTTCTAACTCACTAATTTTTATTAATTTTAAATTAAGCCCATCCGGATGCCGCATTGTTCCCCACATTGACCCTGATTTTCAGGAGATAAATAAGAGCGTATAAAAATTTTACTTAAGAACCTGGCCGAAAAGCAAGAAAAATCTATGGCCGGGGCTTCTTGCCCCAAATAAAAAATGCCTATTTTCAGGGGACTTTGGAGGGCTGAAATCCTCTCTGAAAACAGCCGCATATTCGTTTGACTAAGCACCCGGCAATAGTATACAATTTTTAATCATGCATGCCGAGTTCGTACCTCTTCATCTTCACACCGAATACAGCCTTCTCGACGGAGCCATCAGGATAAACGACCTGATCGCAAAGGCAATCGAGTATAAACTGCCGGCTGTCGCGATGACCGACCACGGGAACCTGTTCGGCGCTATAGAATTTTACAAGAAAGTGTCCAAGGCGGGGCTGAAACCGATTGTCGGCTGTGAAGTATACATCGCTCCGAGGAGCCGTTTTGACAAGGCCGATTCATCGGGGAGTTCCGAGAAGTCATTCCACCTGATCCTGCTCTGCAAGGACATAAATGGTTACAGGAATCTCACCCGTCTGGTAAGCAGCGCATATCTTGAGGGTTTCTACTACAAGCCCAGGATCGATAAAGACATCCTTGCGCAGCACAGCGGAGGGCTGATCTGCCTGTCTTCATGCCTTAAAGGCGAGGTCCCCTATTATCTGGCCGCAGGCATGATCGACAAGGCAAGAGAGACGGCGCTCCAGTACAAGAGGATGTTCGGCGCGGACAATTTCTTCCTAGAGATACAGGCAAATGAACTTCCGGAACAGGAGGCGGTAAACAGGCAGCTCATTGAACTAAGCCGGGACCTGCACATACCGCTTGTGGCCACAAATGACTGCCATTATTTAGTACGGGAAGACTCCAAGGCGCATGAGGTGCTCCTTTGCATACAGACGGGCAAGACCCTTAATGACGCCGACAGGATGAGGTTCTCAAAGAACACCTTCTACTTCAGGAGCCCGGAAGAGATGATGAACGCCTTCAGGGACGTCCCCGAAGCGGTGACGAACACGAGGAAGGTCGCGGAGAAATGCAATCTCGATTTCAAATTCGACGAATTCCGTCTGCCCAGGTATGAACTTCCGGACGGAGAGACCGATAACAATTACGTCGCGATGCTCGCGGAAAAGGGACTCCGGAAAAAAATCGGCGAGATCCCGCTGAATTACCGTGAGAGGCTCGACACGGAACTGGCGATGATAAAGAAGATGGGCTTTTCGTCTTACTTCCTTATCGTCTGGGACTTTATCAACTACGCGAAGAGCAAAGACATACCCGTCGGGCCGGGGAGGGGCTCTGCCGCTGGAAGCCTGGTGGCGTACGGACTGGACATTACCGACATAGACCCGATCAAATACAGCCTGCTCTTTGAACGTTTTCTGAACCCTGAAAGGGTCAGCATGCCTGATATCGACGTGGACTTCTGCATGGACAGGCGGGGTGAGGTCATTGAATATGTGACCGGAAAATACGGTAAAGACCATGTGGCGCAGATTATTACATTCGGTACCATGCAGGCGCGCGCCGCTATCAGGGACGTGGGCAGGGCAATGAACATCCCCTATGCCGAGGTGGACAAAGTGGCGAAGCTCGTTCCGTTTCTTCCGAAGATCACATTGAGCAGCGCCCTTGAAAAAGAGCCTAAGCTCAAAGAAATGTATGATACCAATCCCGACGTCAGGGAACTGATCGATATCGCCCAGAGGCTGGAGGGCATTTCCCGCCACGCCTCGACCCACGCGGCCGGCATCGTCATATCGCCGGAACCGCTTACCGACTTCCTGCCTCTTTACAAGGCGTCCAATGATGATGCGATTGTGACGCAGTTTGATATGGACGCCATCAAAAATCTGGGGCTGCTGAAGTTCGACTTCCTGGGGCTCAAGACCCTGACGATTATCGACAAGGCGGAAAGGATCATCAACGCGGTCATGAAGGAGAAGGGCGGCGGTGATGCTGGATTGTTTTCAGCGCGCAGCATACCGCTGGACGATGAAAAAACTTTTGAGCTGCTCTGCGCCGGAAGGACAGCAGGCGTGTTCCAGCTTGAAAGTTCGGGCATGAAAGACCTCCTGACACGGCTCAGGCCCGAGGTGTTTGAGGACCTGATCGCACTCGTCGCGCTCTATCGTCCCGGTCCTCTGGGAAGCGGCATGGTGGATGAATATATTGACGGTAAAAACGCCAAACACTCTTCCGGCGCCGAACCGAAAGGTTCTCTGTCCAAACTGGGACTGCCCCAGCTTAATGAAATTCTGAAAGAAACCCATGGCATCATCCTTTACCAGGAGCAGGTCATGGAGATCGCGCACAAGATG
>JBFLYJ010000172.1:0-6866 GCA_040756635.1 Nitrospirota bacterium | reverse complement strand
GCATGTCGTGCAGGGGCCATATCAGCGGTTTTATCTGTGAAAGGGCTGACAGTGAGAAAGGGTTAAAGTATCCTCCGTGCAGGTTGTGTAGATGAAGGATGTCCGCCGACTGAACGAGCCGGTGTTTTACCAGCTTATGGCTTCCCCGATATTCATAGAAAAGATGCCCTTCCCTTTGACAGCGCTCCATGAGTGCAGGATCGGCTTCAGCAGGAAACGAGGACGTGTGTGCGGAACCGCTCTCTTTTATCCCCGCCAGTATCTTGGCGTCATGACCCGCACTCTGCTGCGCCTCCATAAGACGCCATGCTACCTTTGCGGCGCCGCCCGCGCGGTCATGGGTGTTGATATGGAGAATTTTTAGACTATTGCTCTCTGTCATGGCAAATTGATACGAAATCTCCCCTGCCCCTCTCCGAATCAAGACGAACCGACTTTACCAAAGAATGGAGCATGACGAGTCTCCCCCTTTGAAAAAGGGGGATGAAAGGGGATTTTCTAATTAATTTCATTATGTCCCTGCAATCTCCTTTAATGCTTTCATATTAAACTGTCTGTCATTCCGGCAGTCCTTATACCCGGAATTATTTTGCATTCTCTGGATTCCCGCCTTTCATCCTTCGCAGCGCTGCGGAGAACGGATCGCGGGAATGACGTATCTATGTCCTGCAAACTGAATCCAAACAATTAATGATTTTGGCTTTTCTCTTCATCATTGTCTCATGCGCCAGCCTGCCTTTATCATCATCTTCAAGCCAGCCTGAAAATTCATTCTCATTCCAGTCCCTCACAAGTACCCTCGGCACGGCATACGCATCAAGTGGCAGGCTGATACTTCCCTGGATGTTCGCTATACCTGCGGCATACCCGGCATCACTGACAAGTTTTTTGCTTTCACTGTTGAAACTGTCGTCGGAGCCGAACGGATAAGAAAACAGCCGGACTTCCCTATGGATGATTTCTTCCACCTGATCTTTTGAGCCTGCGATTTCATGCCTTTGCTGCTCTTTTGACAAAGCGCTCAAAAGGGGATGCGTAACTGTGTGAGAACCGATTTCGATATAAGGAGAATAAGACATTTCAAGAAGCTGCTCCCTGCTCATAATTCTATGAGTGGCTCGCCCTGACCTGTCGAGTCCCAGGCCCGTAAAAAGCTGGCCAACGAACATGTCAATCTCCTCTGGTCTCGCTGTCCGTAAAATCGATGCGATCTCATCATGAGCCCTCAGTCTTTCGCGCGGGGTATTCAGGCTTAACTTTATGGCTTCATCCGCGAAATTTATGTCTATACTCTCAGGCAGGAGGCCGCCTGCAAGAAATATCCTCTCCAGTTCGTCCCACCAGAACTCACGGTCTGAACCGACCATGCCGGAGGTGACAAATACCGTCGCATGCGCCATGTATTTCTCTAAAAGAGGTACGGCATTCTCCAGTACATCGAGATATCCGTCATCAAATGTCAGCGCGACACTATTCGGAGCCGATACCCCCCTTTCAACTTCTTCCAGAAGCTCCCATAAAGGCAGAACCCTGCACTGAGCCGTCAACAGTCTCAGGTGCGCCTCAAAGTTTTCCGGGGACACGGCAAGCATCTGGGCGTCCAGCGGGTCATCAGCGATACGATGGTATAACAGAACTGTCGGGGTCCTGAATAATATCTGCCCCCGGGTACCTTTCAATTCAATGTCATGATGTTTTATCTGCGGCTTACGCGCTACGGCGGTCAGAATTACCTGGTAGTCTATGTCGCTGTGATCAAGTATTTCCTTTTCAAGCTCCTCAAGGGCAAGGCCGTCAAGGAAGGACTTGGCGACCGCAACGTTTCCGAATGACTCCACATGTACAGCATCTTCCGGAAAGCTTTCATGAAGGAGCATTTTCAGTGATCTGTCGGTAAACCTCCAGTACTCTCCCCACCGGTCCATATCATAGCGGGAAATTTGGCTGATGCCTGAGGCGGTAAGAAGTAATGTACCACCCGGCTTCAGCGCCTTTGCCGCGTTGTTCAGAGCAGACTTCACATCGTAAATACATTGTATCGTTTGAGTCAGGATAATGCAGTCAAAGGCTGCTTCAGGAATATTCATGCCGAATGCAAGGTCGCCCACGATTGTGGCTTCCGGTGAAGGGACCGCATTGAGTACATCACTCCGGTAAACAGACGTCCCGTATTTCTTCGTGTAATGATTATCTCCGATCTCAAGTACCCTGCCGGAAATGCAATGCATGTTTTTCTCAATAAACTTTTCTATGTAATAACGGTCAATAGGTGTCCCGCGATCAAAGCCGAATACCCTACTGACAGGTTCCGTGTTTATGCCATTTAATTTCTCTCCGACATCACTGCCGGAAGCATCGATGTCGGCATAGAGTCTTTTCGCGTATATAAGCAGAAAGAACCGGGAGTCCTTATCGAGTTTAAATACAGGCTTGGTCGCGGGATTTGTCTCCGCGTCCATGTCATGAATAAGATACCTGAAGCCCCTGCGGTCCAGGATTGACAGGATTTTATGTAGGTTCTGTCCTGTTTCGGGAAAGCCGTGATACTCTATCACTAGCTCCTTCACCATCGGCAGCCTGTCTTCTATCTCGGTGAGGACATCCAGTTCCGCTCCTTCGATGTTGAGCTTCATAAAATCAACTTCTTTGTCTATATACCCGCTGAGTGTGACGACTTCTATCTCCGCGTTCTTCCCCTCGGCATAGAAACTGCTACCGTCGGAATTATCAGAAGTAAAAGACATCTTCCCGCTATTTTTATAAAGACCTGCGTTTATGATTTTCACGTCTTTGATATGATTGGCTTCAATATTTTTTCTTAAGAGACCGGCCGACATGCTGTCCGGTTCAAAAACAGTAATCATGGCCTCCGGGTATTTCTTCTTCATAAAGAGGGTAAAGAGCCCTATATGTCCACCGCCGTCAATCACTATAGGCCGGGGATTTGAAGTCTCAAATTCATATATACGGTTCAGGAATATGTCTTTTGCGGCCATGTAGAAAGACAG
Source organism: Nitrospirota bacterium (assembly GCA_040756635.1). Lineage (GTDB taxonomy): Bacteria > Nitrospirota > Thermodesulfovibrionia > UBA6902 > UBA6902 > UBA6902. Next base: position 3,858 of record JBFLYJ010000172.1, on the reverse strand, counting down.
GAGATCGCGGCAGTAAACCCGCATACCCAGGAACGTTACTTCATAATATCCAAACCGTTTCTGAAGCGCCCGCTCCTTTACGCTTAAGAGATCTTCACTGGCGGCAATCACTTCTGTATTTGTACTATGTCCTGTTCCCTGAATTCCCTGCTCTTTACGTTTTTCATTCTCTGTTGATTCCATTCGAAGGTGCTTCCTGATGATACTGTCGAGCTCAGTCATTCTCTTTTCCATGGAGTGATCACGGAAGCAGCGTTCCTGTCCGCGGCGTGCGATCTCTGTCCGTTCAGCGGGATGACTGATGTAGTAGCGAATTTTCTCTATCAGCTCGTTCTCACTCCTGAATGTCTCGACTTCCTCTCCTGGTATAAAGTACTTCCTGATATTAGGCTGGTACTCGGTCAACAAGAATACGCCCGTCCCTGCCGCTTCAAACAGCCTCATGTTACCTGCTTCGGGAAGGATACCCGCGTTGATCGTGATCCTGCCGGAACGGAGCGCCCTGTGCATTTCGAGCCCGAAACGCTCACCCGCAAGGCAGGCGCGGACTTCAGGGGGCATGCTGTCCTGGTCACCGCTCAGATACAGGCCGAGCGTGAAACCTCCCTTTTGAACGGCTTCCCTGGCAAGGGCGGTGATAAATTTATTGCGGTGATGGTGAAGCTCAGACCATTGACCGACAAATACAACGTCGTATTCAAGAGACTGTCCCTCGGATTTTTCCGCCAGCCATTTAACGAAACCGGGGTGGAAGTCCTCGGTCGCCTTTGCCCCAAACCCCAAGGCCTTTTGGCGGCTGCGGCTGAAATTGGAAAGGATGACATCATAGGCCGACCAGTCGATTCCGGGAGGCATCGGTTCTCCAATCCATCCCATCACGAGAGGCGGCTTATACGAGAGATTCCTGATAAAACTGCTGTCAAACAGGACAGAGTCACTCATCATCAGCACATCAGGCCTGAATTCCTCTATCTGTCTTTTAGTAATCTCAACAACCCAGTCCGCATCAGCAGGATGGGAAAGGCCATGCTCTTTGAGCCACTGAAACTGTGCCTGTCTGCAGTTGGCTATGATAAATTGTGAATCATAGCCGAGGGCGGAAATGTACGGGGTAAAATTATGTACCGCGCTGAAGCCGCCGCTTAATACAGCGTCCACCTGTTCATTAAAAGGTCTGTCCGCGAGGCCGGGACTTCCGGTATAAAATGTGTTGAGGTATTTGTCGTAGAACGTGTTTATCTGAAGGAACCTGAGCCGACGTCTGTCCTGCCGGACTTCCGGGTCCTGCAATTCATTAATGGCATGTAATATCTCTTCATCGCCCTCATGTCTCTTCAGATACGATGCGTAAAGATTGCGCGCATCGCCTGTATTTCCTGAAGCAGCAAGAATCTTCCCGCAGTTCATGACAGTGTCCTTGTCGTCAGGGCAAAGAGAGAGTGCCTTTGTGAAATAGTCGATTGATTTAGGGAAGTCCCCCTGTTCCAGATACACGACACCGATATTATTGTACGCTGTTGCAAAGCGAGGGTCTGCCTGGGCTGCCCGCATAAAAGCGTTTAACGCACCCTTGATATCTCCTTTTCCAAAGAGTTCTTCCCCTTCTCTGTTTAGAGAAGCGGCCTTCTCGATACCACTATCTTCCTTCTTCACCGGGCACTCACCGGAGATATGAAAATGTTCAGCTGAACGCCTGACCCTGAATTCAAATTTGTCCTCCCAGAGGAACATGGTATTGATCTTTTCAGGCTTGAGATAAATCAGGGCTGAAAAGGCCTTTTCACGTTTTGTCTCCGGATCGCAATGCATCTTCAGCAGGATATCGCACCTCAGCCCTTTTATTTCATCAGGGGTATATTCGGTGAAGACCAGTGCATTATTTTCATACTCTACGGTCCATCTGTGGTTGCTGACATCTGCAGTGTTGAGCCACAGGTCCTTTGCACCTGTAGGGGTCTCTATATATCCCCGCTTCGCGATCCTCATGAGCTCCCGGCAGGCCTTTGCCGGGTCATTCGCGTGTTCCAGCACATGCGAACAATAAACGAAATCAAATTCCCCGTCCGAAAAAGGCATGTCTTCCACGCTGCATTCAGATACCGGCTTGCCCTCGACATGTTTAAAAGGCAGGCCGGCCCTTCCGTAATGATTATCATTAACAGCAAGCTCGACAAGGTGCGTAGCAAGGGGAAAGGGATCATGTCCGCTCCCGACATCAAGCACCTTGTCCGTTGTTTTGATATTAAAGTCAAAACGCCGCGACTGGTAAAGACTGTACCTGTCCCTCAAAGGCATAACCTGATAACAGTCATATACCTCCGCGAGAAGGTCAACCGACCTGTCCGGGAACGCGTCAACAAGAAGCTCATACAAATCAAACGCCTCATTATACTTCCACTGCCGGAAAAGGCCCCTTGCGGTCTCCAGCCAGTGTCCGAAATTACCGGACTGGACATTTATGTCTCTTGCGAGCCGGCTGCAGTTACCCGCCATTTCGCATCCCTTGACAATTGATTGTTATAGTCCGTATCACACTAATACAGTTCCTTTTCACCTTACCCACCCGCACCTTCTGCAAATTGGAAGAAACCGGTCGCCTCTGCTTAATCTTTCATAAACAGCATGAAGGGCCCCTGACCTCAGGACATCTTTAAACGATTGCGAGCGGAGATCTCCAAATGAATAGTCCCTCCTCCAGTCAAGACAGCAGAGGGAAATCACACCTTCCCGTCCGATGATTATTTCATTCAGCGGCGCAAAGCACGGCTCGCGCATGCTGTTTTCATCCCTGTCGTAGAGACCAAGCCGGTCATCCAGTATCATGATTTCCACGCTGTATGGTATCTCCAGTTTGATTGATTGCAGTCTGTTATACTCACTTTGAGAATAAGCTGATATATGTATCTCAGAGACCCCTGCCTCTGTCATCTCCTGTCCCAGTATTTCATTAAAGTAGTATCCGTTTGTGCATATGTAAATATGACTTTCAGGACATGTCTTTCTTGCATAATGAATGAAAGTGAAGAGTCTCGGGTCGATGAGAGGCTCATTGTATGTATGAAATGCTATCGTCCCTTTGAAATTATCTTCAGCCAGCGTGTCCGTCACGTCCCGAACAATCCGTGACGGTAGTATAACGGGGCCTGAGATATGATGAAGGGGACACTTCCTGTGGATGCCGGCGTAATTACAGAGGTTTGACAATTCAAAGGACACGCGGTTTGTATGCTTAAGAATCTCCTTTTCAGGCACTCGGGAGATCTGCGCAACTTCCATTTGGACCGGCATTACTCCGCTATCAGCGTCACGTTCACAAACCGAAACAGCCCCTTTTTTTGCCTCCAGATCCATCAGGGCGAGCGCCACGTCCCTGTCATCAGGACGCGCCTGAAGGTAAGCATTATAAATCCTTACCGCCTCATCGAATTGTCTCATACTCGCCAGCACTGCGCCGTAATTCAGCGCAGTGTTCTGGTCATACGGGTCTGTCCTCAGCGCGGCCGCAAAGTTCTTCAGCGCGCTGTCGGCGTCTCCAGCCTGCCAGAACATTACTCCGAGATTATTGTAAGGAACGACAAAACCGCTGTCCGCCTCAATCGCCCGGGCAAATGCCTCTCGCGCCTTGACCATATCCCCTTTTATGAAATGCTCCTCCCCCTGCTGGTTAAGCATTTTTGCCGTGTTCTTCCTCTCCATAATTTCTTCCGTGAGCCTGTCAATCACTTCCACGATACGTCCCGTGGCGCCGTTGTCATATCTGTATCTAAAGTAATGAATGAACGCGTCCCATTCCCTGCTGGATTCTGCTGACCCGTTCGAATAAGTACCGTTTCCGATCCGTTCCAGGGTTTGCCCGAT